>DASXCN010000591.1:0-1575 GCA_036491155.1 Solirubrobacteraceae bacterium
GTGTGACGGTGCGCGGAGATGACGGTGGCGTTGCGCTGCAGCCCGAGGATCGCCGCCGGCTTGCCCACATTGTTGGAGCGGCCCACGAGGACCAGGTTGACCCCGTCGTAGGCGGTGGCGGGATCGCGCCCCACCGATGCCGTGTAGCGATCCAGCATGTGGAACGCGGCGGCGGGCGTCGAGGGCACGAAGCGCGGCATCCCCAGTGACAGCAGGCCCGCGTTGAGGGGATGCAGGGCCTCGACGTCCTTGAGCGGCGGCAGGGCGGCGAATACGCGTGACTCGGCCAGATGGCCGGGCAGCGGGCGCAGCACGAGGATGCCGCTGATCTCCGGATCGGCGTCGATCTCGGCGATCTTGCCGATGACCTGGCCCAGGGTGGCGTCGGCGGGCAGCCGCTCGGGCCGCGACGCGATCCCGGCCTCGCGCGCATGGCGGTCGATGCGGCGCTGGTAGACCTGCGCCGCGAGATCGTCGCCGACCAGGAGCGTCCCGATCCCAGGCGTGGCGGGCAGCCGAGCCAGCTCCTCGCGCAACGTCGCGCTGAGCTCCTGGGCGTAGGAGTTGCCGTCGATCAGCACGAGCCAGAGGCTACGCGAGGCCGCCCGCGCTCGCCGCCGAACGTGCGGCAGACCTCGCGCGGAGCCCCGCCGTCTCGGTGACGCGCGGCACCGCCTCCACCTCCCACCCCGGCGCCATGATGTGCACGCCGGCGACGCCCTCGACCTCCCGCAGGCGGGAGATGACGTCGGCGGCGATGCGGACGCCCTCATCCTTGGCCGCCTCGCCCTGGAGGCCATGCATGCGCGCGAAGGTCGCCTCGTCGACCTCCACGCCGGGGATGCGCTCATGCAGGTACTCGAGCATCCGCGTGCTCCGCGGCGGGGTGACGCCGACCAGCACGGGGGCGCGCTGGGCAAGCCCGGCCGCGACGACGGGAGCAAACCACTCAGCGAAGCGATCCACGTCGTAGACGATGTTGGTCTGCAGCAGGCCCATCCCGGAGTCGACCTTCTTCTCCAGGCGCGCCACCGTGTCCACCAGAGGATTGGCGGCCCCGGCCACCAGGAAGCCCGTCGCGGTGGGAATGCGCTCGCCGGCCAGCAGCTGCCCGGCGTTGAGCGAGACGATCATGCGCGCCAGCCCCATGGAGTCCACGTCGGCGACGGCCGTGGCCCGCCCCTCGTAAGGCCCGACGCTGAGCGGGTCGCCGCCCAGGGCGAGGACCGACCGCACGCCGAGCGCCCAGGCGCCCAGCAGATCGGCCTGGAGGGCCAGGAGGTTGCGGTCGCGGCCGGTCAGCTGCATGATCGGCTCCAGCCCGCTCTCCAGCAGCACGACCGCGGCGGCCAGCGGGGACATCTTGACGCTCGCCGCCTGGTTGTCGGTCACGTTGACCGCGTGAACCACGGGTGCGAGCGCGGAGGCCGACTGCCGCACGATGTCGGCGTTCGGCTCGGCCGGCGGGCCCAGTTCGGCGGTGACGACGAACGTCTGGGACGCCAGGAGGTCGGCGAGCGGCATGACCGACACCCTATTGCGAACCGTTGGCGATCGGCAGCGCTGGCGGGCGGT
>DASXCN010000592.1:0-1961 GCA_036491155.1 Solirubrobacteraceae bacterium
GCACTCCTGCGGCTTTGACTCGATCCCGTATGACCTCGGCGCGTTCTACTCGGTCGGGCAGCTGCCCGAGCACGAGCCGATCAAGCTCGAGGGCTTCGTCCGCGCCGGCGGCACCTTCTCGGGCGGCACGCTGCACTCGGCGGTGCACATCATGGCCCGGCTGCGCCAGGGCCGTCAGGTGGCCATACAGCGCAAGCGGCTCGAGGCCCAGCCCGACGGGCGGCGGGTTCGCGGTATCACCGGGCCGCCGCACCGCGACAGCACCGCCGGCGGGTGGGTCCTGCCCGCCCCCACCATCGATCCCGTCACCGTCCTGCGCTCGGCCCGCGCGCTTGACCGCTACGGGCCGGACTTCAGCTATGGCCACTACATCGTGGCCAAGCACCTGCCAACCGCGGCCGGATTGGCGTGCGGCGTCGGCACGGTGGTCGCACTCGCCCAGCTGCCGCCGACCCGTAAGGCGCTGCTCATGCTCAAGGACCCCGGCGACGGCCCCAGCCCCGAGCAGCGCGCCAAGGGCTGGTTCACGGTGCGCTTCCGCGGCGAGGGCGGCGGCCGGCGGGTCGTCACCGAGGTCACCGGCGGTGACCCGGGCTACGGGGAGACCTCCAAGATGCTGGCGCAGGCCGCCATGTGCCTTGCCCACGACGATCTGCCCGACCGCGCCGGCCAGCTCACGCCGGCGGTGGCGATGGGCCAGGCGCTCATCGACCGCCTGAGCGCCGCCGGGATCGGATTTGCCACCACGTCGGACGAGGCCGCCGCGTGAGCGATCTCGACGCCCGGCCGCAGCTCGGCGAGCGTCGCAAGATGGCCGACCTGCGCACCGACGGCCGCGCCGCGCTGGACTGGGCCGCCGACTACCTGGAGCGCGTCGCCGACCTGCCGGTGTTGGCCCAGGTGGCCCCGGGTGATATCCGCGCCCGCCTGCCCGCCGAGGCGCCCGACGACCCTGAGCCCTTTTCCGCGGTCCTCCGCGATCTGGACGAGGTCCTGCTCCCCGGCATCACGCACTGGCAGCACCCCCGCTTCTTCGCCTACTTCGCCACCAGCGCCGCCGAGCCGGGGATCCTGGCCGAGCTGCTGGCGGCGACGCTCAACTCGGTGGGCTTCTTGTGGCGCACGGCGCCGGCCTCCACCGAGCTCGAGGCGGTGGTGCTGGACTGGACGGCCAAGCTCCTGGGGCTGCCCGACTCCTGGCACGGCCACATTGAGGACACCGCATCCACGGGGACGATGGCGGCGATGATCGCGGCGCGCCAGACGACCGGCCGCAACCAGGTCGTGTGCTCCGAGCACACCCACTCGGCGGTCGAGAAGGGCGCTCGGATGCTGGGCATGGATCTGCGCAAGGTCGCCACCGACGACGAGTTCCGCCTCAGGGTCGACGAACTCGGCGATCTGGGTGAGGCCGCCCTCGTGGTGGCCACCGTCGGGACGACGGCGAGCGCCTCGGTGGATCCGGTGCCCGCGATCGCCGACGCCTGCGCCGCCTCGGGCACGTGGCTGCACGTCGACGGCGCCTACGCCGGCAGCGCCATGGTCTGCCCCGAGTTTCGCTGGGCCTTCGCGGGCGTTGAGCGCGCCGACTCGCTGGTGATCAACCCGCACAAATGGATGCTCACCCCGATGGACTGCTCGCTGCTGTGGACCAGCCGGCCCGCGGACCTGCGGGCCGCCTTCAGCCTCGTGCCCGAGTTCCTGCGCACCCCCGACGCCGAGGACGCCCTGTCGCTGAGCGAGTACGGGCCGGCGCTGGGGCGGCGCTTTCGCGCGCTCAAGCTGTGGGCGATCCTGCGCTGCTACGGGCGCAGCGGCCTGCAGGAGCACATCCGCCGCGGGGTGGCGCTGGCTGAGCTCTTCGAGAGCTGGGTGGCCGCCGAGCCCGGATGGGAGCTGTGCGCGCCGCGCCACTTCTCGCTGGTCTGCTTTCGCTTGGCGGGCGAGGACGACCGCAGCCG
>DASXCN010000593.1:0-4418 GCA_036491155.1 Solirubrobacteraceae bacterium
GGCGTCCGCGGCGAGATCGCCCGGCGCGCGCTCATGCTCTCGGGCGACCTGACCGAGATGGCCCGGATCGCGATCACCGACGGCGAGGCGGGGCTGCGCGCGGTGGGCTTTGAGCTCTTCCGGCCCATCCTGCCGATGCTGGCCTCGACGGGCGCGAACGTGACCGACGCCCTCGACGGCTTCGCGGAGGCGTCGGTCGAATACAAGCTCGACGGGATCCGCATCCAGATCCATCGCCGTGGCGACGAGGTGCGCATCTACACCCGCAACCTGAACGAGATCACCGAGACGCTGCCGGGCATCGTTCAGGCCGTCGGCGCGTTGCCGGTCGACCAGGCCGTGTTCGACGGTGAGGCGATCTGGATGGATGCAACGGGCCCCGCGCCCTTCCAGTACACGGTGTCTCAGATCGACAGCGGCGCCCCGCCCGAGGGCATCGTCACCTTCCTGTTCGACGTCCTGCACGTCGACGGCGAGGATCTCCTCGACACGCCGCTGCGCGAGCGGATCGCGCGGCTGGAGCACATCGCGGCGGGGCAACGGATCCCCGGAGTGTTCACCAGCGACCCGGCGGTGGCCCAGCAGGTACTCGACGACGCGATCGCCGCCGGCCACGAGGGCGTGGTGGTCAAGGACACCGCGTCGCTGTACGCCGCGGGACGGCGCGGCAAGGCGTGGCGCAAGGTCAAACCGGTGCAGACGTATGACCTGGTGGTGCTCGGCGCCGAATGGGGCCATGGGCGCCGCACGGGGTGGCTGTCGAACCTGCATCTCGGCGCCCGCGATCCCGAGACGGGCACGTTCGTGATGGTGGGCAAGACGTTCAAGGGGCTGACCGACGAACTCCTGCGCTGGCAGACCGAGGCGCTGCTGGCCCGCGAGACCGAGCGACACGGCATCGCGGTGATGGTGCGTCCCGAGCTCGTGGTGGAGATCGCGCTCGACGGCGTGCAGTCCTCGACGCGCTATCCCGGCGGCGTCGCGCTGCGCTTCGCGCGCGTCAAGCGCTACCGCTCCGACAAGGATGCGCAGGAAGCGGACGTGATTGGGGACCTGCGGGCGCTGTTGCCCGCGCGGGCGTGACCTCACGGCGCTACCGTGACGGCGATGCGCCGGAGCGTGCTCTCTGTGCTGGTGTCGTTGGCGGCGCTGCCGCTGGGGTGGCCACACCACCTGCTTCTCGGCGTCAGCGACTCGCCCGGGGATGCCCAGCACCTGGCGGGTCAGTCGCACGTCGATGCGCGCTACCAGTACCTGTCGGGCGGGGTCAACACCGGCCACGGCTGGACGACGTGGAACCCGAACGGGACGTTCGCCTCGATGTACGTGCGGGAGTCGATCGCCGCCCATCAGATCCCGGTGTTCACCTACTACCAGCTGTTGCAGTCCTCCCCCGCCACCGGCTCATCCGAGCAGCAGAAGGACCTGTCCAACCTGCGCAACCCCGCGACGATGCGCGCCTACTGGGCCGACTACGAGTTGCTGCTGCGCCGCGTGGCCGCCTCCGCGGGCGGACACATGGTGATCATCCACGTCGAGCCGGACCTGTGGGGCTATCTGGAGCAGGCGCACGCGGTGGCGCTGGCGCGCACCTTCGCGCACAAGTTGATCGCGCTGCGCAACCAGCTGGCGCCCCACGTCACGGTGGCCTGGCACCTGAGCACCTGGGGCACCGACGAGAATCCGACGTACTCCAAGCCGTCGCTGGCCCACATGCGCGCGCTCGGCGACAAGTCCGCGGCGTTCTATGAGTCGCTGCACGCCCACTTCAACCTCGTCTTCAACGACGTCACCGACCGCGATGCCGGCTTCTACCAGCACGTGGAGAACAACCCCAAGACGTGGTGGGGACCGGCCGACTTCCGTCGCCACGACGCCTACCTCGCCGCCTTCACCCACCGCACCCACACGCCGGTGGTGCTGTGGCAGCTCCCCCTCGGCGACACGATGCTCAACAACACCTCTGGTCACTACCAGGACAACCGGCTGCAATGGTGGCTGGACGATCCTTCGGGCGCGCACCTGCGCGCCACGCGCAACGCCGGTGTGGTCGGGCTGCTGTTCGGAGGCGGAGCCGGTGGCACCACCACCGCGCAGACCGACGGCGGGTTCTTCTACCGCCTGGCCCGGGGCTACGAGTCCCGCCCGCTGACGCTGACCGGTAGCCCCTTCGGCGGTCGCTGAGCGTGCGGCGGCTGGACCGCGCGGTGCTGGTGCGGGCCAAGGCGCGCCTGGACCGGTTGGCGCTGTACCCGCGCCCGGTGAGGATCGACCGCGTGTGGGTGGTGTCGTCGGGATGGCTGTTCGCGCTGCCCTGGTTTCGCCGCTTTGACGGCTACACGATGTGGAACCTCATCCTGCTGCGCTCGCCCCGTCTCGCCGCAGACGAGGATCTGGTCTGCCACGAGCTCTGTCACGTCTGGCAGATGCAGCACCACCCGATCCGGATGCCGCTGTCCTATCTGCGCGTGGGCTACGCGCACAACCCCTACGAGGAGGAGGCTCGGGGGGCGGCCGGCTCTACCCCACGATGAGCTCGCCGCCCCGCTCGGGGACGACCACCAGCATGCTGCGCCGCGCCCGCTCCGGCGCCGGCCGCGCGGGGCGGAAGTCGAGCTCGGCCGCCGCCCGCAGGACCTCGCGCATCTCCATCTCCGCAAAGGGCGCACCAGCGCAGCGGCGCACCCCGCCGCCATACGGGATCCACGACGTCGGGTGCGACAGCGAGCCGTCCAGCCACCGCTCGGGGCGGAAGGCCCCGGCATCGGGCCACAGGTCCTCCCGGCGCATGGCCAGCCACAGGCAGGCGGCGACCTGCACCCCGGCGGGGATCGTGCGCCCGGCGACTCGCGCGGGCTCGAGCAGGAGGCGGGGCGCGATGGTCAGCGCGGGCCGGGCGCGCAGCACCTCCTTGACGACGGCCTCCAGGTAGGCCGGGTCGCCCTCGCGCAGTCGCGCGTGCGCGTGAGGGGTGCGGGCCAGGCGCTCGAAGGCCCACGCCAGCGATGCCGCTGAGCTGTCGTGCCCACCCATCAGCAGTGCGACCAGCTGGTCACGCAGGTGCTGGTCAGTGGGCGGGTTGCCCTCTTCGTCACGCTGGCCCAGCAGGAGTGCCAGCACCGACGCCTCGTCCGCGGGCTCGCTGCGCCGCCGGGCCAGCAGCTCGTAGAGCAGCGCGTCAAAGCGCTCCACGGCAATGCGGAAGCGCCCCCACGGACTGCGCGGCCCCAGGTCCTTCATCACGACGGCCATCGCCAGCACTCGCGGCAGGGAGCGCACCCCGCTCAGGGCGCCCTCCACCGCGGCGTGCAATTGGGCGAACTCGCGCTCGTCCCGGGCGCCGAAGACGACGCGGAGCATGATTTCAAGCGTCAGCGCGCGCATGCGCTCCAGCGCGTTGACCGGACCACGCCAGGTCGCGAACTCGGCCCGCGCCAGCTCGCCGATCATCGGCGCCAGGGCCCGCATCTGCTCGCCGTGAAACGGCTTCTGCAGCAGGCGGCGCTCGCGCAGGTGCTCATCGCCGTCGATGACGAGGATCGAATGGGGCCCGGCGAACGGGCGCAGGAACTCCCAGCTCTGGCCGGCGGGGGCGATGGCGGCCGGCAGCGCGAAGACCTCGCGTACCGCCTCAGGTCCGCTGAACAGCACCATCGGCTCCTCGGTCCAGTAGGTGCGGATCGTCGCCGGGTCGCCGAAGCGACGGTGCACGCCCTGCAGGAAGGCGCCGGGCCGGGTCATCCAGGCCAGCGTCTGCCACAGCGCAGGGGCGCGGGGTCCGGGAGGCAGCTCGGGGAAACCTGTGCGAACCTCTTTGCGCGGTGACGAGGTCATACGTCCTATGAGGCTCTTATACCGGGTGCAGTTCCGGCGCGATCACGGTTGGGCGCTCGCCCGCATGTCCGAGTACCTGGACGAGGAGTTGGCCGACGGCCGGCGGGTGCGCCTGGAGCGCCACATGGGCGACTGCCCGGAATGCGAGCAGCTGCTGGCGGAGCTACGCGCCGTCGTGTACGGCCTGGGCCGGCTGTCCGCCCCCGCCGGAGATGCCTCCCGGATCGCCGCCGCCGTGCGCGGGCGGCTGGACGAGCCTCCGGCCTCCTGAACCGTTTGAGGGGGTGAGCGGGTCAAATCAGGCATGACCGATACCACTCACACCCAGAACGACAACGACGCGCCCGCCGTGGAGAAGACCGACGGCGAGTGGCGCGAGCAGCTCACGCCTGAGCAGTACGAGGTGCTGCGCAACAAGGCGACCGAGCGCCCCTTCACCGGCGAGTACGTCAGCGAGAAGCGCGACGGCACGTATCGCTGTGCCGCCTGTGGGACCGAGCTGTTCTCCTCGGACACCAAGTTCGACTCCGGCACCGGCTGGCCCAGCTTCACCGAGCCGGCCAACCGCGCCAACGTCAAGCTCA
>DASXCN010000594.1:0-4684 GCA_036491155.1 Solirubrobacteraceae bacterium
CCCGCTGGCCGGCGCGCTGGTGAGCGCGCACCGTGCCCGCGATAATCCAACGCTGGCATGCTGGACACCGACCTTCCACGGGCGGGGTTGCTGGACCGTGCCCGCGAGCGCGAGGCGCTGGGTCGGCTGCTCGCTGGGGTGCGTGCCGGGCAGAGCCGGGCACTCGTGCTCCGCGGCGAGGCGGGAATCGGCAAATCGGTGCTGCTGGAGCACCTCTCGACGGTCGCCGAGGGATGCCGGATCACTCGGGCGTCGGGCGTCGAGTCCGAGATGGAGCTCCCATTCGCCGGGCTGCACGCGCTGTGCGTGCCGATGGTGGGTCGGGTCGGGCATCTGCCCAGCCCGCAGCGCGACGCGCTGAACACGGCCTTTGGACTGAGCGCCGGGCCACCACCGGACCGCTTCCTGGTGGGCTTGGCGGTACTGAGCCTGCTGGCCGACGCGGCTGAGGCGCAGCCACTCGTGTGCATCGTTGACGACGCACAGTGGCTCGATCGGGTATCCCTGGAGACGCTCGCCTTCGTGGCGCGCCGACTCTTGGCAGAGCGGGTGGGGTTGGTGTTCGGCGTGCGCGAGTCCGGCGGCAACGCCGTCCTGGAAGGGTTACCGGAGCTGGTGATCGACGGGCTGCCCGCCGACGACGCGGGTCGGTTGCTGGATGCGACGATCCCGGGGCGGCTGGATGCGCGGGTGAGGGATCGGATCCTCGGCGAGGCCGGCGGCAACCCGCTGGCGCTGCTGGAGCTCTCGCGTGGGCGGAAGCCGATCTTGCTCGCCGGCGGGTTCGGGCTGCCGCAGCAGGCGCCCCTGACCAGCCGCATCGAGCAGGGCTTCGTAGGGCAGTTGGAGGCGTTCTCGCCCGAGACGCGGTTGCTGCTGCTGTTGGCGGCGGCGGAACCGGTGGGCGATGTGACGTTGCTGTGGCGAGCGGCCGACCGGCTCGGGATCGGGGCCGGCGCCGCGGGTGCGGCCGAAGCCGCGGGCCTGGTGGAGATCGGCGCGCGCGTCCGGTTCCGGCATCCACTGGTGCGTTCAGCGGCCTACCGGGCGGCCCCCGTGCTGGAGCGACGCGCGGTCCATCGGGCGCTTGCCGAGGCGACCGACGCGCGGCTGGACCCGGACCGCCGGGCGTGGCATCGCGCTCGCGCGGCAGACGGGCCCGACGAGGCGGTGGCCGGCGAGCTGGAACGGTCGGCCGAACGCGCGCAGGCGCGCGGCGGGTTGGCCGCGGCGTCAGCATTCCTGCAGCGCGCGGCGGAGCTGACGCCAGACCCCGCCAAACGCGTCGACCGCGCGCTCGCTGCCGCCGAGGCGAAGCTGGAGCTCGCCGACACCGCCTCCGCATCCGAGCTCCTGGCGGCCGCGGAGCTCGGTCCGCTCAGCGGGCTCCAACGTGCGCGACTGGAGCGGTTGGGCGCGGAGATCGTGTTCACCGGCCAGCGCGGGCGCGCTGCGCCGCCGCTGTTGATGGCCGCGGCCAGGCGGCTGGAACCACTGGACCCGGAAATGGCCCGTGAGACGTATCTCGAGGCGATCGCCTCCGCGATGTTCGCCGGGCGGCTCGCAACGGGTCCCGACGAACCTGAGGTGGCAGAGGCGGCACGCGCGTCGAGCCAAGGGCCGGCGGTGGGCGTGGCCGCCCAGTTGCTCGATGCTCTGGTCACCCGCTACATCGAGGGGTACGCGGCGGGGGTCGTGCCGCTGTCGCGGGCGCTGCGCGGCTTCAGCGGGCCCGAGTGCGGTGAGTCTGAGCGGCGGTGGCTGTGGCTGGCGTGTCGCCTCGCCCAGGATCTCTGGGACGATGAGCTCTGGCACGCCCTGGCCACGCGCGGCGTGCGCCTGGCGCGTGAAACCGGCGCGCTTCATCTGCTCCCCAACGCGTCCAACTACCTCGCCGTACTCAACGTCCATTCCGGGGCGTTCGCCACCGCGGCGGCGCTGGTCGATGAGGTCGACGCGCTCACGCACGCGACCGGGCTCCCGCCGCTCAAGTACGGGGCGATCCGGCTGGCGGCGGCACGCGGCGATGACGCGCAAGTGCAGGCGATCGCCGAGGTCCCCCTGCGAGGTGCGCTGACCCGTGGCGAGGGTTCTGCCGTCGGCGCCCTCGCGGGGTTCACCGCGTTTCTGCACAACAGCCATGGCCGCTACGGGCAGGCGCTCGCGGCGGCGCAGGAGGCCTGCCGGCACGAGGACCCCATCTTCTACGGCTGGGCACTGGTCGAGTTGATCGAGGCGGGGGTGCGCAGCGGAGAACCCGCCGTCGCCGTCACCGCGCTCGATCGTCTCAGCGAACGCACGCACGCGGCCGGCACGGAATGGGCGCTCGGGATCGAAGCGCGCTGTCGCGGGCTGGTGAGCGAGGACGAGACCTCCTATCAGGAGTCGGTCGAGCGCCTCGCACGCAGCCGCGCCGTGCTTGAGCTCGGGCGCAGCCGGCTCGTCTACGGCGAGTGGTTGCGTCGCGAGAACCGGCGGGTGGACGCGCGTGAGCAGCTGCGTGCGGCCCACGAGATGTTCAGCGGCATGGGCGCCGAGGCGTTCGCCGAGCGCGCCCGGCGTGAGCTGGCTGCCACCGGGGAGACGGTGCGTAAACGCACGGTCGAGACGCTGGACGAGCTCACCACGCAGGAGGCGCAGGTCGCCCGGATGGCCGCGAACGGTCGCACCAACCCGGAGATCGGCGCTGAGCTGTTCATCAGCCCGCGCACCGTCGAGTACCACCTGCGCAAGGTCTTCACAAAGCTCGATATCAGTTCGCGCAAAGAGCTCCGCACGGCGCTCCCGAAGGCTGAGGACTCCGCAGCGCCCGCTTAGCCGCCGCGGCTTCACTGCCGCCTAGGGACCCGACTGGGGTCTTCGACGGATGCGCCTGACGCCCGCATGGGCGATCTTGGACTCGTCCAACAGCCTCAGGAGGAAACGTCATGAAGATCGTGGTCATTGGTGGAACCGGACGCATCGGCCGTAACGTCGTCAAGCGGCTGGAGGCCGAAGGTCATGACGCTGTGGCGGCCTCGCCCGCGACCGGCGTCGACACCATCACCGGCGAGGGTCTCGCCGCCATGATGACGGGCGCCGATGTCGTCGTCGACGTCTCGAACGCGCCGGTGTGGGACGACGATGCGGTGCTGGAGTTCTTCATCACCTCGACGCGCAACGTGCTCGCCGCTGAGCGCGACGCCGGCGTCGGCCACCACGTTGCGCTCACGATCGTCGGAGCCGAGCGCCTGCCCGATAGCGGCTATCTGCGCGCGAAGGTCGCCCAGGAGGCCGAGATCGACGCCGGCCCCATCCCGTACACCATCGTGCGCGCCACGCAGTTCTTCGAGTTCCTGGCCCAGACCGCCGAGGCCGGCGCCGACGGCGACACCGTGCGCCTGTCGCCCGGGCTGATGCAGCCCATCGCCGCCAACGACGTCGCCGCCACCGTGGCCGAGTTCGCGACGGGTGCGCCGGTCGGTGGTCATCTGGAGGTCGGGGGGCCCGAGGCGCTTGGCATCGACGCCTGGGCGCGCCGGCTGTTCGCCGCGTCCGGGGACCGGCGCACGGTCGTCTCAGACCCGCACGCGCGGTACTTCGGGACCGAGCTGCACGGGGGCGAGCTGACCACGAGCGACGGCGCACGCATCGCGCCGACCGATTTCGACGCGTGGTTCGCCACGCAGCAGCAGGAGGCCGCCCGATGACTGAGATCAACGTGATCGTCACCGGGCCGGAGGAGGCCTATGACGGCATCGCCGAGTTCTGGTCCGCGAACGAGCTGATGGCAACGACCGTCCTGCATGACGGGCGCCTGCACCTGCGGATCGATCCGCGCCGCGACGGCATGCCGTGGCTCGCCGACGTCGTGAGCCTGGGGCGCGCGCTGGGCGAGGCCAAGCAGCGGCTCACGGCGTACTGACCAAAGAGGTCCGCCGATGCCAATGCCCGACCGCGATGCGAAGGCATGCCTGGTCGAGGAGATCGCACGGGGTCAAGTTCACGACCGCCCGTGCCGCTGCCGAGGATTGGATCCGCCGCCACCCGTTCGACCGCGTGGCGGCGGAGGGCCAATGAGCGAGCGGTTGGTACGGTCCGTGAGATGTCCGACAATTCCGTGAACAAGAGGCGTCGGACTGGCCCGCTCGGCGGTCTCGGCACGACGATCCGCCGCCACAGCACCGCCGAGCAGGTGGCAGATGTGCTTCGCGATGCCCTCTTTGAGGGGCGGTTGCTCCCGGGGACGCCACTGCGTGAACTGCAGCTCGCCGATGATCTCGGGGTGTCACGCAATTCGATCCGCGAGGCGGTCAGAATCCTGGAGGGGGAGTATCTCGTTCGCTACGCGATGAACCGCGGGGCTGTCGTGGCGGAGTTCAGCGACGAGGAGATCGACGATCTATTCGCCGCCCGTGAGGCGCTGGAGCTCGTTGGGCTGCGCGCCTTGCGAAAAGTCACGCCCAAGGAGCGCGCCGCGTACCTCGAGCCGTTCGTGCAGGCGATCGAAGACGCCGACCGGCGAGGCGACAGAGCCGCCGCGGCCGTCGCCGACGAGGCGTTTCACACGGCGCTCGTGGCCCAATCAGGTAACGCCCACGTGATGCGGTGGTACGCGGCGCTTCGCAACGAGCTGCGACTCGCTCTGGCCCTGGCCGAGCAGCACCGTGCAGACCTGGGGCGCGCGAAGACCAAGGCAAGCCGG
>DASXCN010000595.1:0-4099 GCA_036491155.1 Solirubrobacteraceae bacterium
GAGATCCTCTCGATCGCCTTCGCCGGCAAGGGCCAGCACCAGGACGCCGGTGGCAAGATCATCCACGCCGCGCCCAACACGACGTCGAACATCTTCGCCAAGTCGATCTCCAAGGACGGCGGCCGCGGCTCCTACCGCGGGCTGCTGGAGATCGCCAAGGGCGCTCACGGCGCGCGCTCGAAGGTGGTCTGCGACGCGCTGCTGCTCGACGAGGAGTCGCGATCGGACACCTACCCGACCATCCGCATCTCCGAGGACGACGTCAACGTCGGCCACGAGGCCACCGTGTCCAAGGTCGGCGAGGACCAGCTCTTCTACCTGATGAGCCACGGCATCTCCGAGGAGGAGGCCTCCAAGCTCATCGTCAACGGGTTCATCGAGCCAATCACCAAGGAGCTCCCGATGGAGTACGCGGTGGAGATGAACCGGCTGATCGAGCTTCAGATGGAGGGCTCCATTGGCTAGTGCATCGACAGTCGCGCTCCCGCAGTTCAAAGGACGCACCGGCTGGGAGTTCACCGACCTCTCCGACCTCGATCTCGAGGCCTACGCGCCGGCCGCGGTCGCGCGTGATGGCGGCGCCGGCGAGCTGTGGTCGCTGGATGAGGCCGACCTGCCGGCCGGCGTGTCGGTGGCGATCGACGGCGACGCCACCACCGTCACGGTCGGTCGCAACGTGGCGCTTGAGCGGCCGATCTCGCTGACCGCCGTGCAGTCCGAGAGCGGAACGCTGGTCAACCAGAGGACGCGCATCGTCCTCGAGGAGGGCGCTCAGGCCGAGGTCTGGGAGCAGTTTCTCTCCGCCGCCGACGACCTCGACGGCATCTTCAACATCACGACCGAGCTCGTGGTCGGCGATGCCGCGCACCTGCGCTACGTCTGTGGTCAGGGGTTGTCCGAGCGCAGCTGGGTGTTTGGCGCGCAGCGGGGCACGGTCGGCCGCGACGGGAGCCTTGACTGGGTCGCGCTCGGCTTCGGATCGCGCTCCGGGCACGTGCTGATGGAGACGCGTCTGGCCGGCGAGGGTGCCGACGCCCGCGTCACCGGCGCCTACGCCACCCACGGCCGCCAGCACATCGACTTCGACACCACCCAGGAGCACGCGGCGCCCAACACGACCTCGGACCTCGCCTTCCGCGGGGTGCTGCAGGGCCGATCCAGCGCGGTGTGGAAGGGCAACATCATCGTCGACCCCGGCGCGCAGAAGACCGACGCCTTCCAGGAGTCGCGCAATCTGCTCATCTCCAAGCGCGCCCACGCCGACGCCATCCCGGGCCTTGAGATCCAGGCCAACGACGTGCGCTGCACCCACGCCGCCGCGGTGGCCCAGGTCGACCCCGAGCAGCTCTTCTACCTGCGCTCACACGGCCTGCCCGAGGAGACGGCCAAGCGGCTGGTCATCGAGGGCTTCCTGGCGGCGCTGGTCGAGCGCTTCCCCGACGGCCCGGTGCGCGAGACGCTGGCCGCGACGCTCGAGCGCCGGCTCGAGCTCATCCTCGCCCGCTGATCCGACGTCGGGCGTAGGATCCGGCGGGTCATGGCTCGTCTGGCTCCGATGGTCGCCCTCGGGTACGGCAAGTTCGTGCGCGCGGATCGGATCTACGCGCTGGTCCCGATTGAGCCGCCCGAGCGCGGCGATGGCCAGCGCACGCTCGTCCACGTCGAGGGTATCGCCGAGCCGCTGGTGGCCTCGCGCTCTGAGGGCGCGATCGCCCACGACCTGGCGGTCGGCCTGGGCCAGGACACGCCGCGTGGGCGCCACGGCGCCAACAGCGGCGAGATCCCCGGTCAGGACCCGCTGTTCTATTACTCGTAGGCCAGCGCCTGCAGCGGGTTGAGCTTGGCGGCACGCCGCGCGGGGAAGATCGCTGCCAGCAGCCCCACCAGCCACGAGGCGATGAGGAAGATGATGATCCGCCCTACGGGGATCACGAACGCGATCGACGAGCTGTCACGGGCGGCCAGCAGCGCCCCGAAGGCGATGCCGAGCAGGATGCCCAGCACCGAGCCGATGAGCGCGGTGATGACACTCTCGTGGCGAATCATGCGCCGCACCTGGCGGCGGCTGGTGCCGACCGCGCGCAGCATGCCGATCTCACGCGTGCGCTCGAACACCGACAGCACCAGCGTGTTGACGATCCCGAACAGACTGACCACGATCGACAGGGCCAGCAGCACGTAGAGGATGTTCAGCACGCTGGACAGGCCCGAAATCTGGTTGTCGATGAACTGCTGGCGCGTCTGCACCTTGGCGTTGGGGAACACGTTCATGACGCGGTTGAGCGCCGCGGAGTTGGCCGTCGTTTCGCCGCCCCGCATCTTGACCAGCGTGTAGAGGTTCTGAGGCTGGGTGTAGGCGCGGTCCCAGGTCGCCGCCGACATCGTCACCGGCCCGAAGGGCGAGCCGCCGTTGGGGGGCTTGAAGATGCCATGGACCACGAGCGGCACGCGCCCTCCGGTGGGTGTGGTCACCGCCAGCCGCGAGCCGACGAAGAGGTGGTGCTTGGAGGCGTAGCCGTCGTCGACGAATGCGCCGTCTGACCCGAGCGAGGCCAGGACCGCCTGCGAGCCCCGCTTCCAGGTGAGGTGCACGACCTGCCCGACGGTGGGGTTGACCGCGGTGAGCTGCTCGTTTGACCCGAACACCTTGCCCTCGCCGCCGCGGACGTCGCCGACCGCGACCACCCCGGGGGCGCGGGTCACGGCCTGGCCCGCGGCGATCGGGATGGGCGAGAAGTTGTTCTGGGCGGTGATCGCGTAGTCGCCGGTGAACACATCGTTCACCGCGTTCTTGAAGTTGGCGATGAGCCCCGCCGAGAGCACGGTGACGAAGGTGACGAGCGCCAGTCCGATCATGAGCGCGGACGCCGTGGACGCGGTGCGCTGCGGGTTGCGGATGGTGTTGTCGCGGGCCAGGTCGCCGATGGCGCCGGCGATCTTGGTGGCGGGCCAGCCCAGCCAGGTCGCCAGCCGCGGCACGATGCGCGCCGACAGCAGCGCGACGCCGATGAAGATGAGGATGGCGCCGATGCCCATGAGGCCAAGCACCGCGCCGGTGCCGCTGACCACGAACAGGCCGAGGACCAGGGCGACGACGCCCAGGATCGCGGTGGCGGCGCTGGTGACGGTGCGGTACCGCGCCAAGCGTCCCTCGGGGAGGGTGGCGCCCTCGCGCACGGCGGCGATCGGCTCGACCCGCGTGGCCCGGATGGCCGGGCGCAGGCTGGCCAGCACGGTGACGACGACGCCGACGAGGATGGCGACGATGATCGTGCGGGGCTTGACCACGGTCCCCGTATTGGGCAGCGTCACCCCGGCCGCGTTGAACAGCGCAAACAGCCCCTGGGCGAGACCGAGGCCGACGAGCAGTCCGATGACCGAGGCGATGGCCCCGATCACCAGCGACTCGACCAGGATCGAGCGGCGGACCTGCTTGCGCGAGGCGCCGAGCGTGCGCAGGGTGGCGAACTCACGCGTGCGCTGGGCGATGGTGATCGAGAGCGAGTTGGCGATCACGAAGCTCCCGACGAACAGCGCCACCCCCGCGAAGACGAGCAGAAACGTCTTGAGGAAGTTCAGAAAGCCCGTGATCGACGAGGAGTCCTGCTGGGCCTGCTGGGCGCCCGTGCGCACCTGGGCGTCGCGCGGGAGGATCGGTCCGATCTGCGCCACGAGCTGCTTGGGGCTGGTCCCCGGCTTGGCGCTGGCGCGGATCTCGTCGAGCTTGCCCACCCGCCCCAGAAGCCTCTGGGCCGTGGGCAGCTGCAGCCCGGCCAGGGTCGACCCGCCCAACGACGAAGTTGAGCCGAACTTGACCAGGCCCGAGATCGTCAGCCGAACCACCGGGCCCACGCCCTGCACACCCACCGTCTCGCCTGCGTGCAGATGGTGCTTGTTCGCGGTGGTGGTGTCGATGACGACGCCCGACGCTCCCGGCCAACTCCCGCTCACGAGCCGCAGCGAGCTGAACTGGGGTTTGGCCGGGTCCACGCTGAAGCCGAGGTTGGGCGAGCCGCCGGAGGTGAGGACCTTGCCGTTGACGACGATCTGCAGACTCCCCGACACGTCGCCGATCGCCTCCCTGACGCCGGACAGGCCC
>DASXCN010000596.1:0-1585 GCA_036491155.1 Solirubrobacteraceae bacterium
CAAGGGCATGCTCGGCGCCAACGGCATCGTCGGCGGCGGGCCGCCGCTGATCTGCGGGACGGCCCTGGCCGCCAAGATCAAGGGCACCGGCGGGGTCAGCGTGGCGTTCTTCGGCGACGGCGCGAGCAACCAGGGCACCACGCTGGAGTCAATGAACCTGGCTTCGGTGTGGAACCTGCCGGCCATCTTCGTGGCCGAGAACAACGGGTACGCCGAGTCGACGGCCAGCACCTGGTCGGTGGCCAGCGACAACATCGCCGACCGGGCGGCCGGGTTCGGCATGCCCGGCGTCATCGTGGACGGCTTCGACTTCTTCGCGGTGCACGAGGCGGCCAGCGAGGCGATCGCGCGCGCCCGGGATGGCGGCGGCCCGACGCTGCTCGAGATGAAGTTCACCCGGTACTTCGGGCACTTCGAGGGCGACCAGCAGACCTACCGGGCGGATGAGGTAGAGCACGCGCGGGCCGAGCTCGACTGCCTGAAGAGGTTCGCGGCCCGGGTCACCGAGACCGGGGAACTGGCCCAGGCCGACCTCGACGCGGTGGACGCCGAGGTCGCCGCGCTGATCGAGGAGGGGACGGAGGCGGCCAAGGCCGCGCCGATGCCCACCGAGGCCGACCTGCTCACCGACGTCTACGTCCGCTACTGAGCCTTGGAGGAGGCTGGCCATGGCCAGGAACATCACGTACCGCGAGGCGATCCACGAGGCGCTGGCCCAGGAGATGGAACGCGACGAGACCGTCATCGTCATGGGCGAGGACAACGCCGGCGGGGCCGGGGCGCCCGGCGATGACGACGCCTGGGGCGGCGTGCTCGGCGTGACCAAGGGGCTCTACCACCAGTTCCCCGGCCGGGTGCTGGACACCCCCATCTCGGAGTCGGCGTTCGTCGGCGCCGCCATCGGCGCGGCCACGGCCGGGCTGCGCCCGGTGGCCGAGCTGATGTTCGTCGACTTCATGGGGGTGTGCTTCGACCAGATCTACAACCAGGCCGCGAAGTTCCGGTACATGTTCGGCGGCAAGGCGGTCACCCCCGTCGTGATCCGCACCATGTACGGGGCCGGGCTGCGGGCTGCGGCCCAGCACTCGCAGTCCCTGTATCCGCTGTTCACCCACATCCCGGGGCTCAAGGTGGTCACCCCGGCCACCCCGTATGACGCCAAGGGCCTGATGATCGCAGCCATCAGGGACAACGACCCGGTGATGTTCTTCGAGCACAAGGCGCTCTACGACATCTCCGGGCCGGTGCCGGAGGAGAGCTACGCGCTGCCGTTCGGCGAGGCCAACGTGGTCCGCGAGGGCGGCGACGTCACGATCGTGACCCTGGGCCGGATGGTGCACACCTCGCTCGAGGCGGCCGGGCAGCTGGCCGCGGCGGGTATCGAGTGCGAGGTCGTCGACCTGCGCACCACCAGCCCGCTGGACGAGGACACGGTGCTGGAGAGCGTCGAGGGCACCGGGCGCCTCGTCGTGGTCGACGAGGCGCATCCCCGCTGCTCGATCGCCACTGACATCTCGGCGCTGGTGGCCAGGAAGGCATTCGGCTCACTGCGGGCCCCGATCGAGATGGTGAACGCGCCGCACAC
>DASXCN010000597.1:0-3259 GCA_036491155.1 Solirubrobacteraceae bacterium
CCGCGTCAGGGCGGGCAGCGCGACGTTCACCAGGGTCGTGTCGAGGTTGACGAGGAACGCCGCGAGTAGCAGCGCCACGAGGATCAACGGCTTAGATCTCATGATTTAAATACTCAAGCAGTCAGTTTAGAAAGTCAAGTCTTCAAACGTACATGTCAAGCGAAGGCGAAGATCATGGATGATCCGATGAATGAGTCCAAATTGCTGTGAACTATCTATTGCCGATAGCGACTCCGCGTGCAAACATCCGATCAATAGATCCGATGTTTGTTGCCCAAGGAGCGTAAGTGACGCACGTGCAGCCAGATGAGTCCGTGACGATCCCGGCGGTGGCCCCCGTGGTTGGGAGCCCCGCGGTTGAGAGCGCTGCCGTGGACGGCCTGGCAGGCGCCAGAATCGTCGCGCTCGACTGTTACGACGTCCGTTTCCCGACCTCGCTTGAGCTCGACGGCTCCGACGCGATGAACCCGGACCCGGACTACTCGGCGGCGTACGCGGTCCTGCGCACCGACGCGCCAGGCCTGGAGGGGCACGCGCTGTGCTTCACCATCGGGCGCGGCAACGAGGTGATGGTGACCGCGGTCGCCGCCCTGCGGCGGCACGTCGTCGGCCGGTACGTCACCGACATCATTACCGACCTCGGCGGGTTCAGCGCCGCCATGGTCGGCGACAGCCAGCTCCGGTGGCTCGGCCCGGAGAAGGGCGTCATGCACATGGCGATCGGCGCGGTCGTCAACGCCGCGTGGGACCTCGCGGCCAAGGCGGCGGGCAAGCCGGTCTGGCGGCTGCTCGCCGACATGACGCCGGAGGAGATCGTCGCCCTGGTCGACTTCCGCTACCTGGAGGACGCGCTCACCCCCGCCGAGGCGCTCGGCATCCTGCGCGGCGCCAGGGCGGGAAGGCAGGAGCGCATCGCGCAGCTCGAACGCACCGGGTACCCCGCGTACACGTCGACGCCAGGCTGGATCGGCTACACGGACGAGAAGCTCGCCGGGCTGTCCAGGCAGGCGGTCGCCGACGGGTTCACCCAGATCAAGCTGAAGGTGGGCGCCGACGTCGCGGACGACGCCAGGCGCATGGCCCTCGCCAGGGAGGTGGTGGGCCCCGGCGTCAGGATCGCGGTCGACGCCAACCAGCGCTGGGGGGTCGCCGAGGCCGAGGCGGCGGTCGCCGCGCTCGCGCCATGGGACCCGTACTGGGTCGAGGAGCCGACCAGCCCGGACGAGATACTCGGGCTCGCCAGGATCCGCCAGGCGATCGCGCCGGCCAAGATCGCCGTCGGCGAGCACGTCGCGAACCGGGTGATCTTCAAGCAGCTTCTTCAGGCGGGCGCCGCGGACGTGCTGACGATCGACGCCTGCCGGGTGGCGGGGGTCAACGAGAACGTCGCGATCCTGCTGCTCGCCGCCAAGTACGGCGTCGCCGTGTGCCCGCACGCGGGCGGCGTTGGCCTGTGCGAGATGGTCCAGCACCTGGCGATGTTCGACTTCGTCGGCGTCAGCGCGACAACCGACGGCCGGGCGCTCGAGTACGTGGATCACCTGCACGAGCACTTCACCGACCCGGTGCACGTCACCGGCGGTCACTACCTGGCGCCGTCGGCGCCGGGCTTTTCCGCGACACTCCGGGAGCAGTCGCTGCGCGACTACGAGTTCCCCCACGGTGCCGTCTGGCAGGAGCTGGCCGGCACCATCTTCCCTGACCTCACGCAAGGCCAGTAGAATCCGATCCCCCCGAGGAGAGCCATGAGACTAAGAAGACGCCTCGCTGGCACCGCGGTGCTGGCCGCCGCGGGATTGCTCGCCGCGGCGTGCAGCTCCAGCAGCTCAACCGGCGCCGCCAGCCCGACAGGCAGCTCCACCGCTTCCGGCGCCGCGGCGAGCTCGTCCGCCTCCGGCCAGGTCACCATCGGCATCGACCTGACTTACAACAACACCGCCTTCTGGTCCGCCTACATCAACTACGAGCAGCAGTACGCGCAGCAGATGCACGTCAAGCTGCTCGGCCCGCTGCTCGCGGCCGCCAACGCCAGCCTGCAGAACCAGCAGATCGAGCAGCTGGTGAACGAGGGCGCGCAGGCCATCGTGGTGAACCCGGAGACGGCCACCAGCCTTGGCCCGGCGATCAGCTACGCGACCGCGCACCACGTCCAGCTCGTCTCCGTCGACACGATCGTCGGCGTCGGCAAGGTCTACATGGTCGTCCGGGCCTCCAACACCCTGTACGGGCAGGACGCCTGCGCCTACATCGCCTCGAAGGTGAAGACCGGGTACGTGCTCGACCTGGAAGGCGACCTCACGTCATCTAACGGCGCGGACCGCACGGACGCCTTCGACTCCTGCATGACGGCGAACGACCCGGGCGTGAAGGTACTCAAGGAGCCGACCGTCTGGACGGACGCCACGGCCGTCACCGACGCGCAGAACGCCATCAACGCCTACGGCTCACAGCTCAAGGCCATCTACTCGCAGTGGTCAAGCCCGGACACCGGCATCATCCCGCTGCTGAAGAGCAAGGGCCTCGGCCCGGGCTCGGCCAACCCGGTCATGCTGATCAGCGACGACGGCGTTCCGTTCGAGATGTGCGACATCGGTAACGGCTCGGTCACCGCGTCGCAGTCACAGCCCGCCAACCTGTACGCGCAGTACGCGCTGACCTACGCCGTGGACGCGGCCAAGGGCGTCAAGCTCTCCGCCGGCCAGCCCGGCGGCGGCGCGCCGACCCTGCAGAACGTCACCTACCAGGGTGACACCAACCTCGCCGACCCGATCGTCGCGCCGTTCGTGACGAAGACCGCGACGAGCCTCACGCTCGCCAGCCCGGTCGACGGCCTGCCCGGCTCGTTCACCACCACCGCGGTCAGCGACGGGACGCTGTGGGGCAACGTGTACGGCCAGGCGCACGGCGGTGTCTGCGCCTCTTCCTAGCCCGCCCGGTGGCCGGCGCCCGCCAGGGCGCCGGCCACCCCGTTACCCGGAGAAGCCATCGCCATGACTTCCGCCAGCCCGCTGACCTCGGGTGCCGCGTCATTCGAGGCAGGGGCACTCGTCGAAGTGACTGGTGTCGAGAAGCGGTTCGGCACCACCCGCGCCCTGCGCGGAGTTAACCTTTCCATCGCCGCGGGCCAGTGCCTTGGCCTGGTCGGCAGGAACGGCGCGGGCAAGTCGACCCTCGTCTCCATCCTGTCCGGCCTGTCCGAGCCGGACGCGGGCACGGTGCGGTTCCGCGGCGAGCCCGCGCCCCGCGTCGGCGACATCGG
>DASXCN010000598.1:0-10596 GCA_036491155.1 Solirubrobacteraceae bacterium
TCAGCTCGGCCTGGCGTCTGGCATGATGTTGTGACAATATGCTGGTGATATCACGAGGAGGCATGACATGACCACACCAGATGAGGCGGGGCGCACCGAGCCTCGGGTGCCCCACGACGAACGAGGTGCCCAGGCGATGGCCGGGGTGCCGGCTCTGATCGCGGTGGTGGCCGCGGCGGTGGCCGGAGTAGTGCTCATCGTTGCCGGGTCGGGCACCACGGCGCTCGTGGTCCTCGGCATCGCGCTGATCGTGCTCGTGGTGCTGGTCGCGCCCGGGCTGGTGATCGTCGCGCCCAACGAGTCCTGCGTGCTGATTCTCTTCGGCCGCTACATCGGGACGCTACGCGAGCCGGGGATGTGGTGGGTCAACCCGTTCACTGTCCTCGCCCGCGAGACGGTCTCCCTCCGGGTGCGCAATTTCCAGAGCGATCGCATCAAGGTCAACGACTCGCGGGGCAACCCGATTGAGATCGCCGCGGTGGTCGTGTGGCGGGTCACCGACACGGCCCGGACGGTGTTCGACGTCGAGGACTTCCGGCAGTTCGTCGTCGTCCAGAGCGAGACGGCGGTGCGCCATCTCGCCAACCAGTACCCCTACGACGACTACGACGCGGACGCGATCTCGCTGCGCGGCAACACCGACGACGTGCGTGCCGGCCTGGAAGCCGAGCTCCAGAGCCGTTTGGAACTCGCCGGCATCGAGATCCTGGAGACCCGCCTCACCCATCTCGCCTACGCGGCCGAGATCGCCGAGGTGATGCTCCGGCGCCAGCAGGCCGAGGCGATCCTCGCCGCCCGGCGGACCATGGTCCAGGGGGCGGTCACCCTCGTGCAGACGGCGCTCGCCCAGCTCGCCGACTCCGACCTCGTCGAGCTCGACGCCGAGCGCAAGGCGGTGATGGTCTCCAACCTGATGGTCGTGCTGTCCGGCGACCGCTCACCCACGCCGGTCATCAATACCGGGACTCTCTACAGCTAGATATGCCTGAGAGCAAACGCTTCCTTCTCCGCCTCGACCCACGCGTGTTCGAGGCGCTCCGCCACTGGGCTCAGGATGACCTGCGCAGCATCAACGGGCAGATCGAGTACCTGCTGACCGAGCAGGTCCGCAAGGCCGGACGGTTGCCGCACGCGCCGCGCCGGCGGCCCCGCGAGGAGCCGAGCGCTCCGCCCGACGACGACGAGGAGGACGGCTCGGTCGATCCGGCGCGAGAGTCCGGATTACAGCGGCGCTGAGCCGCGCGTGGCGGTACCCTGAACGGACCGTGCCTCCTGCCCCACAGCCGCCCCCGGACGGCGGACGGGCCACGTCTTTCATCATCTGGCTCGCCGCGTTCGCTCTTGTCTTCGGAACCTTCGTGGTCTTTGCCGGGTCGCCCCGCGATCGCAAGCCCCACTTCTGGCTGCGCGTCGCCGCCCTCCCGCTCGCCCCGATGCTGATCGCGGCCGTGCTGGTGGCCGTCCGCGAGCTGCGCGTCGTCCCCGACCGGGTCGCCGGAACCCTCCTGCTCACCCTGGTCTTCCTCACCATCCCGGGGCTGATCCTCGTCCCGGCGCTGCTGTACCGCCGGCCGGGCGCCTCCCCGGACTCCTCTGACGACGATGGTGGCGGGGGGCCGGGACGCGGGCCCGAGCCGCCACCGCCGCCCGCGCCACGTGGCGGCCTCCCCCTGCCCGATGCCGTGCAGGCGCGCCTGCGGCTGCGCGACCACCGGCGCCGCGCGCTGAGTGCGCGCCGTCCGCGGCGACCCGCTCGTGAGCCGGCCCGGGCCCCGGGACGGGTTCCGTCGCACCGCTGAACAGCGGCACTTCCGTGCGCTTATGACGGGCCGAGGCGCCCGTTACGAGGGGCGAAGCCGCAGCTTGCCGGTGATCATGTTGTGCGCTGCGTCCTCGATCTTCAGCGTCACCGTCTGGCGCCCCACGCGCCGGCGCTCGACGTCGCGCGCGAATGACGCGGTCACCGAGACGGCGGGCGCCACGAGGTTCACCGCCATCCGGTTCGCGGCGCGCCTGAGCGAGATCGTCAGCGCGCCGCGCCTGATGCGCACGGTCCCGCGAGGCCGGTGGCCGCCGACCAGGACGTGTCCGGCGAGCCGGCGCGCGTCAAAGCGCAGCCCGCGTGGCAGTGTCACGGCCACGGACAGCAGCTTGGGTGAGTGCCTGCCGGCGGTCACCGTGAAGGCGAGGCGCGGCGCACGCCGGGCTGTCCCCCGGATCCCGCTGCGCGACACCTTCGGCGGCGCGAACGGGGTGGCTGCGTGCGACAGTGGCGACGGCTGGCCCGCGCCCGCCGCGTTGGTGGCGACCACGCGGAAGCGGTAGCGCTTGCCGTTGTGCAGCCCTCGTACCGTGATCGGGCTGTGGGCCCGGGACGCGTGGGCGCCGCCCGGCGAGGCGATGACCCGGTAGGTGACGGACCCGCCGCCCGCCGCCCCGCCGCCCCGCGGTCGGAAGGTCACCGTGACGCGGTGGTTGCCCGCGCGCGTGCGGACTCTGGTCGGGGCGCCCGGAGGAGCGACATAGTGGAACTGGTCGGCGGCGGCGATCGGCGTCGTCCCCGCGGGCGCGGTGACGATCACGTCGGCCACCCCAGGGCCGTGCGGGGGCGCGACGGCGTCAAGCTGGGTGGGCGACACCACCTGGAAGGACGCTGCGGGCACGCCCGCGAACGTCACCGCGGAGACCGCGTCGATGCCCGTCGCGGCAAAGCCGCTGCCGTGCACCACCACCGCGGTGCCGCCGCGCGTCGTTCCCATCGCCGGCCCGACGCCGGAGACCGCCGGCGGTGTGGTGGCGGTGTAGGACCACGCCGCGCCGGCCAGGTTGTTGTCGGACTGTCCGGTCACCAGCAACGTCGATGTGTCGTCGGAGAGGGCGATGTGGGTGCCGAACACGCCGGAGCCGAACTCGGCGTCGCGCCCGGCCGGGGCGGTGAGCTTTGAGTGCAGCGTCCACCGGCCCGCCGCATTGTCGAAGGCGTACGCCGCCCCGATGGCGGAGTTATCGATCGGGGCGCCCACCACCGCGGTGGTGGCGTCGGATGAGAGGGCCAGCGAGGCGCCGAAGAACCCCTGCCCGACCTCGGCGTTGGCGCCAGTGGCCGGTGCGGTGAGCTTGGCGCTCTCGCTCCACGCCGTGGCGGTGGTGCGGGTGAACACCCACGCCGCCCCCCGCTGGCCGTCGGACTGACCGCCGATGAGCACCGTGGTCGCGTCGTCAGACAGCGATACCGCGCTGCCGAAGGTGGGGGTGCCGACGCCGGCGTCGGGCCCGGTGGTGGGCGCGGTGAGCTTGGTCTGCTCTGACCATGTCGTGCCCGACTCGCCGAAGACCCAGGCCGCGCCAACGCTGCCGTTATCGGCATCGCCGCCGATGACCGCCGTTCGCCCGTCGGGAGAGAGGGCGGCGGAGCTGCCGAAGTCACCGGCGCCGATCTCGCGATCGTTGCCGCTGGTGGGGGCCGTGAACTTGTGCTGCTCGGTCCATGCCCCCGTGGCGGAGGGACGGGTGAACAGCCAGGCCGCCCCGACGAAGATGTGGTCCTCGACACCCCCGATCAGCGCGGCGGTCCCGGCGGCGTTGAGCGAGATGTGGCCGCCGAACTCGCCCGGGGCGAGCACCTTGTCGGTCGCCGTGTTGGGGACCACCAGCTTCTGCTGCAGCGTCCAGCCCGACGGACCGCGCGTGTACGCCCACACCCCGCCGGTGTTGCTGCTGTCCCCGATGCCGCCGATGAGCGCCGTGTTGCCATCGCCCGAGAGCCCCACCGCGCTGCCGAACTCGACGTTGGTGCCGACCGCGGCATTGGCGCCCGTCGTCCGCGCGGTGAGCTTGGCCTGCATCGTCCACGTCGTGCCCGAGCGCGTGAACACGTAGGCGGCGCCGGTGCCGCTGGCGTCGTCGAACGCCCCCACGAGGGCCGTCGTGCCGTCGGCCGACAGCGCCGTCGAGTCGCCCAGCTCGCCTCCGCCGATCTCCGCGCCGGCGCCGGTGGTGGGTGCGGTCAGCTTGCCGAACTCCAGGTAGGTGTCGCCGGTGGCGGCGAGTGCGCTGCCCGCCCACGCCGCCATCACCGCGACGATCGCGGCCACGAGAACTGCGAGATGACGACCCCCTACCGACTCCATGGTCAAACGAGGTTACCCACAGCCTTTACACGTCATGTAAGACTTCCATCATGGGGGTTCACCTGCTGCTTTTTGTCGGCGTGGCGGCGATCGTGATCGTCATCCCGGGACCCGACACCGCCGTCGTCACCAAGAACGTGCTCATCCACGGCCGCCGGGCCGGGTTCGGGACGTCGCTGGGGGTGAGCACGGGCCTGGCCATCTGGACCATCGCGGCCGCGGTCGGCCTCGCCTCGCTGGTGCGCGCGTCGGAGGTGGCGTTCACCGCGCTCAAGCTCGCTGGGGCGCTCTACCTCGTTTGGCTGGGCATCCAGGCGCTGCGCGCCGCGGGCGACGGGGCGACAGCCCAGCACACGGCACACGGAGCGGTAGGTCCCGGAATGGGAGCGCGCGGCGGCTTTCGTCAGGGCGTCCTCTCTGACCTGGCTAACCCCAAGATCGGGATCTTCTTCACCAGCCTGCTGCCGCAGTTCGTGAGCGCCGGGCACCCGGTGCTCTTGCCCTTCCTCGTCCTGGGGGCGATCTTCGTCCTGATGACCGTGGTCTGGCTGCTGGCCTACACGCTGGCCGCCGCGCGCGCCGCGCAGACGCTCATGCGCCCGCGGGTGAGAGCTGCACTGGACCGCTTCACCGGGGTCGTGCTCATCGGCCTGGGCCTCCGGCTGGCCGTCGAGCGGCGCTGACGCCCGTCTCCGGTCTTCGGCGCTGCCTTCAAGTTCCGAGTGCGACAAGCCGATGAGGCTTGTCACCGTGACCATCGCCGAAGCCCGCCGTCAATACCAGGAGTTCATGGCGCGCATGGACGTCGCCTTCGCCTTCGGTCACGGGTGCGCGATGGACGGCTCTCACCCGCGCCTGCGCGCGCTGCGCGAGGAGGCGGACCGGCTCCTGACGCAGCTGCGCACCCTGCAGGCGCTGGCTGGCGAGCGCCCGCTCAACGCCCCGGGCCGCACCGTGACCGGCGAGTTCTGGTGTAACTGAGGCACAGGCGAACGTCAACTGCTGCTGTCGAGGGCAAGCCCAGGCGGCCCAGGCGGCCCAGGCGGCCCAGGCGAGCCTCGGATCAGAGTTGAGGCGGATAGTGGCGCTATTCCTTCACGATCCGCCACGACTCGCTCAAGAGGCGTCCCGCGGGTCGCCGCCGACCGTGCGCCACCCGATCACGTCTGTGCCCACTGGTTCAATGAACGACAGTGATCGAGACGCTGAAGGCGGAGCTGGCCGAGGCGGACACTGCGCTGAAGGCGCACATGGCCTCGTGGGAGTACGCGTTTGCCATGGGCGCGAGCCGCGAGGGCGCCAGCGAACACCCCAAGCACGCCGCCACGCGGGCGCGCACCACTGAGCTGACCACGCGCGTGAAGGATCTCCGCGCGCTCCTGGCTGAGCACGAGCTGTAGCCGGCACGAGCGCTCGGTTCCGGCCTGCCGGTAGGATCCCTGCAAGGAGCGATTCCCAGGGAGGGATCAGTGCAGGAGGTCAGCCCGAGCCAGGCGACGGCGCCGCAACCGGTGCCCCCGGACTTCCGGGGCGAACGCGGGCGCGTCACCAAGTTCGTGATCCCCGAGGTGATCTTCGGGATCGGGACGCTTGCCGAGGTCGGGGGCGCGGTGCGCCGCGTCGGTGGCCATCGGCCGATGCTCATCTCCGACCCCGGGGTGCTGGCCGCCGGCTGGGTGGACCGGGCCCTGCCGCACCTCGCCGACGTGCGCGTCCAGTCGCGGCTGTGGCACGACCTCACCCCCAACCCCAAGGACTTCGAGGTCGAGGCGGCCTTTGAGAGCTACCGCGAGAACGGCTGCGACGCGCTGTTGGCCATCGGGGGCGGGAGCTGCATCGACGTCGCCAAGGGGGTCGCGATCCTCAGCGGCAACGGCGGGCGGATCCTCGACTACGAGGGGATCGACCGCGCCACCAGTCCCATTCCGCCCATGGTCATGGTGCCCACGACCGGCGGCTCGGGTGCTGACGTTTCACAGTTCTGCGTCGTCACCGACACGCAGCGAGGGCTGAAGGCCACGATCGGAGGCCGGGCGCTGGTGCCCGAGATCTCGCTCACCGACCCTGAGCTCCTGACCACGATGCCTCCGGAGCTCACCGCCCATACCGGCCTGGACGCGCTCAGCCACGCCATCGAGTCCTGCGTTTCGGAGGCGTGCGGCTTCCTCTCCAAGGGCCACGCGGTGGCCGCGATCGAGGCGCTGGCCCAGTACCTGCCGCGCGCGGTCCAGGATCCACTCGACCTCGACGCGCGCGAGGCGATCGCGCGCGCCAGCCTGCAGGCCGGACTGGCCTTCACCAACGCGCTGCTGGGCGCCACCCACGCCATCGCGCACCAGATCGGCGGGGCGCTCGACCTCCCGCACGGCCTGCTCAACGCGATCCTCATGCCTCATGTGATGCGCTTCAACGCGCAGACGCACGCGTTGCGGTACGTCGACGTGGCGCGCGCACTGGGCGTGCGGGTAGCCGATCTCACCCCGGCCGCGGCGGCGGAGGCGGCCACCGCGCGCGTCGAGGCCCTCGCCCGGTCGCTCAACATCCCCACCGGCCTGAGGGTGCTGGGAGTCAGCGAGGCCGACTTCGATCGCTTCGCCACCAACGCGCTGCGCGACGTCTACATCACCACCAACCCCCGGCCCGTCACCGAGCAGGATGTCCGCGACATCTGCGCCGCCGCCTACTGACCGCGACCGGACGCTGGAGCGCCTCATCGGGGTGCGCTCGTCGAAGCCCAGCTTCTACGCGGCGTGGCGCGAGAACACCCGGCGGCTGGACCGCTCCATCGAGACGCTCGAGCGCATCTCCAGCGCCCTGTGCGCGGCACCGGACGGCCCGGGTGCCCTATGCGACGCGGTCGTCGAGGCGGCGGCCCACCACTTCGACGCCCCGTGGGCGGCGATGACCTTCACCGGCGCGGGTGAGAGCTCCGAGCCGGCCCATGTCATCCGCCGCGGGCAGGGTGCCGTGGTGCCGCGCCCTGGCGAGCCGCAGCCGGTGCTCGAAATGGTGGCCCGGCGGGCGCTCGCCGCCGAGGCGCCGGTGATGATCGACGCCGCCGACCTGGGCGATGGGGCCTACGGGCTCACCGACGCCACCGGCGGCGTGGTGGCGGCGCCAATGCCGGTCCAGGGAGAGCTGGTCGGTGTCCTGGCCGCCGGGCTGCGCCGCGACGCCGTCGTGCAGGCCACGGACCTCTCCATCCTCGTCACCTTGGCCAACCACGCCGGCGTCGCCCTGCACCACGCCCAGCTCTTTGCCCAGTCAGAGCACGTGCGCCGCCGCCTGGAGGACGCCGGCCGACGCGAGATGATCAGCCAGGAGCGCAACCGGATCGCACGGGAGCTGCACGACTCGGTGGCCCAGCATCTGCTCACCATCGGCATGGACCTGGAGTGGTGTCGCCGCCATGACTCCACCTCGCCGCCGGTGCTCGAGCGCGTGACCACGGCCAAGGCGCTGGCGCGCTCGGCGGTGGACGAGATCAGGACGGTCATCTTCGAGCTGGCCAGCGCCGGCAACGTCGACCTGCGCCGGGCGCTGCACGAAGTCGTCGAGGACGTCGTCGCCGGCACCCGCCTGCAGGTGAAGCTGCGTACCTATGGCGACCCGCGCTCGGCGAATGGGGCCACCCGGCACGCTCTGGTACAGATCGCGCGGGAGGCCCTGTTCAATGTCGTCCGTCACGCCAACGCCGGTCACGCCTGGGTGACCCTGCGCTGGGCACCGGAGCGGATCGGGCTCGTCGTCAGCGACGACGGCGGCGGGGACGCGCCGGGGCTGCGCCGCCGGCTGCAGGCATGCAGCGCCGCGGGACAGCATTTCGGCCTGGCCGGGATCGGCGGCCGTGTCCGCGAGCTCGGCGGTAGCGCCACCGTGACGCGCCGGCGCGGGGGTGGGGTGAGCGTGCGGGTGCAGGTCCCGCTCCCGGGTGCGGTGTGATGACTGAGGTGGCTGTGACCTCCGCGCGGCTCATGCTGGTCGACGATCACGCCATCGTCCGCCGCGGGCTGCGTTCGATCCTGGAACTGGAGCCCGGCATCTCCGTCGTCGCCGAAGCGGGCAGTCGCGACGAGGCCGTGGGGCTGCTCGATCGCGTCCGGCCCGACGTCATCCTCCTTGACCTCAAGCTCAGCGCCGACTACGACAGCGAAGGCCTCGAGCTCTGCAGCGAGATCCTGGCCCGCCGTCCCGACGCCCGCGTCGTCATCCTCTCGACGTTCCTGGACGAGAGCCTGCTCAACCAGGCGCTGCGCCGCGGAGCCAAGGCGTACGTCCTCAAGGAGGTCGACGTCGTGGAGCTCGTCCGCATCGTGCGGGCGGTCGCGCGCGGGGAGTCGGGGTTTGACAGCCGCAGCGCCGAGATGATGCGCGCACTCGTGGCCCATGACGCAGACGCCGTCGGCTCCGATCTCACGGCTCGGGAGCGCGAGGTGGTCGGCCTGCTCGCCCATGGCCTCACCAATCGCGAGATCGGAGACCGGATGTTCGTGAGCGAGAGCACCGCCAAGTTCCACGTCCACAACGTGATGCGCAAGCTCGGCGTGCGCCGTCGCGCCGAGGTGGCGTACGCCGCGGGCAAGCTGAGCCTCCCCGAGGTCTGAGCCGGGCGGCTCACGACTGGCCGAGCGGGTAGGTACATGCGCCCGACCGGCCAGGTGAATCGGGGCACCTTCGCCGGTAGCTTCGAAGGTCCACCAAATCGAACACTCGACAGAGGAGAGATATGGCGGATAACAGAGGCGTTGCCTACATGGGCACGGGGAAGGTGGAGATCCACAACATCGACTTCCCGACGTTCGAGCTCCAGGACGGGCCGGGGGTCAATCCGGCCAACGTGGGCCGCAAGCTCCCGCACGCGGCGATCCTCAAGTGCGTCGCCACCAACATCTGTGGCTCTGATCAGCACATGGTCCGCGGCCGCACGACGGCGCCCGAGGGCCTCATCCTCGGCCACGAGATCACCGGGGAGGTGGTCGACGTCGGTCCCGGGGTCGAGTTCATCAAGAAGGGGGACCTCTGCTCGGTCCCGTTCAACATCGCCTGCGGGCGCTGCCGCATGTGCAAGACCGGCAACACCGGCGTGTGCCTCAACGTGAACCCTGACCGGCCGGGCTCCGCGTACGGCTACGTGGACATGGGCGGCTGGGTCGGCGGTCAGGCCGAGTACGTGGCGGTCCCGTACGCGGACTGGAACCTGCTCAAGTTCCCCGACAAGGACGCCGCGATGGAGAAGATCCTCGATCTGACGATGCTGTCGGACATCTTCCCCACCGGTTACCACGGCGCCTACACCGCCGGGGTGACCTCCGGCTCCACCGTGTACGTGGCGGGCGCGGGTCCCGTCGGCCTGGCCGCGGCGCACTCCGCGCAGCTGCTCGGCGCGGCCGTGGTCATCGTCGGCGACCTCATCCCCGAGCGGCTGGCCCAGGCCCGCAGCTTCGGTTGCGAGACGATCGACATCTCCCAGGGCGACCCCAAGGACCAGATCGAGCAGATCCTCGGCGTGCCCGAGGTGGATGCGGCCGTCGACGCTGTCGGCTTCGAGGCCCGTGGCCACGGCTCGGACTCCGACCACGAGGCTCCGGCGACGGTGCTCAACTCGATCATGGACGTCACCCGGGCCGCGGGCAAGCTCGGCATCCCGGGCCTGTACGTCACCGGCGATCCGGGCGGCGTCGACGATGCGGCCAAGGCCGGCTCGCTGTCGATCCGTATCGGGCTGGGCTGGGCCAAGTCCCAGAGCTTCACCACCGGACAGTGCCCGGTGATGAAGTACCACCACGGCCTCATGCAGATGATCCTCAACGACAAGGCGCACATCGCCAAGGCCGTCAATGCCACGGTCATCTCGCTGGACGAGGCGCCGCAGGGCTACAAGGACTTCGACAGCGGCGTCGCCAAGAAGTTCGTGCTCAGCCCGCACGGGTTGGTCAAGAGCTGAGTCCCCTAGGGGGAACCGGCCGCCGCGCGTCCCGCTGGCGCGCGGCGGCCACCTCATCCCGCCGCCACGCGCGAGGCGGCGCGGGACGCGGCCTCCGGGACCGCCTCGCGACCACCTGCCCGCGATCGCTCACGCTGAGCCGGGGCTCAGGTCAGCGCGGCCCTGAGCGCGTCGAGGTCCGAGGCCCCGAACACCATCCGGTTGCGCGTCGCGACGTAGACCAGGTCGAGGTCGACCCCCGCCTTGGCGACCTTGCGCGTGAGGTCGGCTAGCACGCCGGGCCGGTCCTCGACCTCCACCACCACCACTTCGCGCTCGCGGGTGACGGCGAGGTGGGAGATCGCCAGAGAGTGCCTGGCCGCCTCGGCGTGCTTGACCAGGATGTGCAGCTCAGCGCGCTCGCCTGCACCCAGGCAGGTGGCGGCCGCGATGTTGACGCCGGCGTCGCTGATGGCCGCGGCCACCTGCGCCAGTGCTCCGGGCGTGTTCTCAACGTCGATGACCAGGTCCACTGCCATATGT
>DASXCN010000599.1:0-6234 GCA_036491155.1 Solirubrobacteraceae bacterium
CAGCGCGATCTGAGTCCCCAATTCGACCCCGCCCTCCCCACCGGGGTCCGGGTCAGGGGCGACGAGCAGGAAGATGTGGGACCCGATCCGCCCGGCCCCCACTCCGGCGATGTCGGCGAGCAGCTGATAGCCACTGATGCCCAGGGCACCGACGATTCCCGGGGGCAGCGGGTGGGCCTGAAGGTATCCGGGGCCGTGGGTCATGGTGGTGCGCTTTCTCGGTGCCGGGCCGTCTCTCAGTTGTCCAGCAGCCCGCCGACGATGCCGCCGAGCAGACCCCCGCCGCCCTCGCGCTGAGCGTTGCCACCCGAGCCCTCGGCCACCTGCGGGTGGAAGTAGGCGCTCTGCAGCCCCACCCGGCCCGGGCCGGTGAAGCGGTTGAAGATGAGGTTGCCGGTGCCGCCGCCCAGAAAGCCCGTCTTGAAGCCGTAGACCTCCTGGGTCATGGACACCGAGTGGTCGCGGTAGACCCAGCCGCCGGGCTCGATGTCGATCGTCTCGCCGGCGTCGAGTTGCTTCTCGAACACGTTGCCGTACCCGTGCACCCAGACCACGCCCTCCTGGTCGCCGGCGAAGAACTCGTCGACGAAGAAGCCGCCGCCGTAGAGCATGTTGGCGAAGCCCTTGATGCGGCTGTAGTCGTACTCGACGTGGCCGGTGGCGGCCAGGAACTGGTGCTCGCGCACGACGATGCCGTGGCCCGGCGGGAGGTGCAGGGCGGCGATGTGCCCGGGCGCATCGCGGCTGAAGGCCAGCTCGCCCGCGGACTGGGCCTCGAGCAGCAGCAGGGGCATCCCGCCGAAGACGCGGCGCTTGAGGCCCTTCTTGAGCGGGTGCAGGCCGATCTGGAGGCTCGGGTACTTCCACAGCAGCACGTGGTGCTCGAAGTAGATGGGCACCTCGCCGTTGAGCGCCATGTGCAGGACCGGGACCAGTTCGCCCTCCAGGCGGTAGTTGAGGCCCGGCGCGCTGCCCTGGGCGATCTGCGTCGGAAGGATGGTTGGTGCGGTCGGCATCGACTCTCCTGATGTCAGTGGCAGCGGGGGACGGGCGCGACGGTCGGGTCCGTTTCGGACGGGACGGTATCGCGCCCGCGATAATCGCCGTGTGCGGCCCATCTACGTCACCGGCCACCGCAACCCCGACACCGATTCCATCGCCTCGGCCATCGGCTACGCGGAGCTCAAGGGCCGGCTGGATCCCAACAACGAGTACGTCGCCGCGCGGCTGGGCGACCTCAACTCGCAGACGCGGTGGCTGCTGGCCCGCAGCGGGGCCCGGGAGCCGCGCTACCTCGCGCACGTCATGCTGCGTGCCGCCGACGTGATGCAGGAGAACTTCCCCGTCAGCCGCCACGATGAGCCGGTGCGCGAGGCCGGCCGGGCGATGGCCAAGGCCGACCTGGAGCTGGTGCCGATCGTCGACGACGCGGGCGCACTGGCCGGCGTGCTCACCGAACGTGCCCTGGCTCGCCGCTATGTCCGCGACTCCCTGCGCACCTCCACGCTGGAGGAGGCGCCGACGTTCCTGAGCGCCGTCGTCGCGGCCCTCGAGGGAGAGCTCGTGTGCGGCGAGGAGCGCCGCCTCTCCGGCCGCGTGTGGGTCTATGCGATGGACCCGGCGTCGCGCAGCGGGATCTCCGACGGGGACGTGGTCGTGGTGGGCAACCGCCCGGACGCCCAGATGCGCGTCATCGAGCTCGGCGCGGCCCTGGTGGTGCTCTCCAACTCGGCCCCGCCGGCGCCCGAGGCGCTTCAGGCCGCCCGCGAGCGGGGCACCGCCATCGTGATCTCGCCGCTGGACAGCTACGTGGCCGGGCGCATGATCACCCTCGCCGCCCCCTGCAGCGCGCTGATGGAGTCAGACCCGCTCACCGTCACCACCGACTTCCTCGTCAACGACATCTCCGAGCAGATCAAGGAGAGCCACTACGGCGCGGCGGTCGCCGTCGACGCCGAGGACCGGCCCGTGGGCCTGGTCACCCGCTCAGATCTCGTGTCCCCGCCACGACGGCGGGTGGTGCTGGTGGACCACGCCGAGCAGGCGCAGAGCGCGATGGGAATCGATGAGGCCGAGATCCTGGAGATCCTCGACCACCATCACATCGGGTCGATCGAGACGCGGATCCCGGTGACCGCCACGTTCGACCCGGTGGGATCGACGGCGACGCTCGTCGTCGAGCGCTTCCGTCAGGCCGGCATGGAGCCCAGCCGCCCGACGGCGATGATGCTGCTGGGCGCGGTGCTGTCAGACACCGTCATCCTCAACTCGGCCACCACCACGCGGCGCGACCATGCCGTCGTCGAGTACCTGGAGCGCGTGCTGGCCGTCGAGGCCGGTCCGCTGGGCCGGGAGATGTTCGAGGCCACCTCCGACGTGTCTGACCTCAGCGCCGAGGAGATCGTCACCCGTGACGCCAAGCGCTATCAGGTGCGCGGCGGCCAGGAGATCTGCATCGCCCAGGTCGAGGTCGTCGGCGACGCGTTGATGGAGCGCACCGAGGAGCTGCTGGAGGCGTTGCGACGCGAGCGCGAGGACCGCGAGCTGGCCCTCTACGCGCTCATGATCACCGACGTCATGGACAAGGGCACCGAGATGCTCGTCGCCGGCGACGTCGGGGCGGTGGCCCGGAGCTTCGGAGTGGAGCCGACCGACAGCGTGATCGACCTGCCCGGCGTGATGAGCCGCAAGAAGGAAGTGGCGCCGAAGCTGATGACGGCGCTGTAGAGCGGGTCGTGGGGCCCCGGCGGGGGCCGGTCAGGCAGCGCCGACGGCCAGTGACGGCGCCTCGCCCCACAGCTGCTCGAGCCGGTAGTACTCGCGCGTGTCGGGCGTGAACACGTGCACCACCACGTCGAGGTAGTCCATGAGGATCCATCTGGCCTCCGACACGCCCTCCACGCGCCGGGGCAGGACGCCGCGTGCCTTCATGCCCTCGTGGATGGCGTCGTGGATCGCCCGGGTCTGGCGGTCGGTCCGCCCCGTGCAGATGATGAAGTAGTCCGCGTAACCGATCATGCCCCGCAGATCGAGCTGGACGATGTCCAGCGCCTTGCGATCGGCGGCAAGGTCCGCCACGGCGGCGACCATCTCCTCGGGACCGAGCTGACGAGGGGCGTCCTGCGTGGGGTTGGCTTGGGTCATTTCCCTCCTGGTGGGCCGTAGAGGCCATGGGTCTCGATGTAGTGCATCACGCCGTCGGGGACGAAGTAGCGGATCGGCTGCCCGGCGCGGACCCGGCGGCGCACCATCGTCGAGGAGATCCCGATCCGCGGCATCTCGAAGAACCGCGCCCGCTCACCGCCCTTGAGCTGCGCCAGGGCGTCCTGGACCGCCGCCTTGGCCGTCCCGCGGCGCTTGGCGATCGCCACCGTCGCCAGCTCCAGCACCCGCTCGGGCTCGTGCCATTTCGGGAGCCCCGCGGCGATGTCGCCGCCGAGGATGAGGAACAGGTCGTCTGAGGGCGATTGCGTTCTCAGTAGCTTGAGGGTATCGACCGTGAAGGACGGGCCGCCTCGGCGCAGTTCCAGGTCGGACACGGCGAACCGCTCGTCGCCGCCGACGGCCAGCCGGCAGAGCTCGAGCCGGTGCTCGGGCCCCGGTTCGTCGTCGACGGGCTTGTGGGGGGGAATGCCCGCGGGGATGAGCACCACCCGATCCAAGGCGAGCTCACGGTACGCCTCCTGCGCGGCCACCAGGTGACCGAGATGTGGCGGATTGAAGGTTCCGCCGAGGATCCCTATGCGCATCGTGGCTGGTGGTGGCCGCGGCCGACAGGGGCGGCTGGGTCAGGTCCGGACGTGCCCGGAGCCGTCGACCAGATACTTGAAGGTGCACAGCTCGCGCAGTCCGATCGGCCCGCGGGCGTGGAGCTTCTGGGTGGAGTTGCCGATCTCCGCCCCCATGCCGAACTCCCCGCCGTCGGTGAAGCGCGTCGACGCGTTGACGTAGACGCAGGCGGCATCGACGCCGAGCTGGAAGGCGCGCGCGGTCGTGGTGGACGGCGTGACGATCGCCTCCGAGTGACCGCTGCCGTGCGCGTTGATGTGGGCGATGGCGTCCTCGACGGAGTCGACCACGCCGACCGCCATCTCGAGCGCGAGGTACTCGGTGTCCCAGTCCTCGTCGGTGGCCGGGTGAACGGGCAGGTCCGAGACGACGGCGCGCACCCGCTCGTCGCCGTGCAGGGCAACCCCGGCGTCGGTCAGGGCGTTGAGGACACCGGGCAGGAACTGCTCGGCCTCGGTGCTGTGGACCAGCAGCGTCTCGGCGGCGTTGCAGGTCCCGGGCCGCTGCAGCTTGGCGTTGAGGACGATCGCGCGGGCGGCGTCGAGATCGGCCCCGGCGTCGACGTACACGTGGTTGTTGCCCGAGGCGGCGTAGATGACCGGGACCGTGGCCACCCCCTTGAGCGCCGCCTTCAGGCCTTCGCCGCCGCGGGGGATGATGAGATCAACGACGCCGGTCTGAGTGGCGAGCTCGGCCAGCTCCTCGCGCTCGCCGCCGGCGATCAGCGACATTGCGCCCGCCGGCAGCCCGGCGGCGGTGGCGGCGTCCGAGGCCACAGCGGCCAGCACCGCGTTGGAGTGCGCGGCCGAGCTCGACCCGCGCAGCACGACCGCGTTGCCCGACTTCAAGCACAGCGCGGCGGCGTCGATGGTGACGTTGGGACGCGCCTCGTAGACCACCGCGACTACCCCCAGCGGGACGCGGACCCGGCGCATCTGCAGACCGTTGGGCAGCGTCGAGCCGTCGATCACCTCGCCCACCGGGTCGGGCAGGGCCGCGATCTTGCGCACGCCCGCGGCCATGCCGGCAATACGGGCGGGGTTCAGAGCGAGTCGGTCCAGCAGCGCCGCCGACAGGCCGTTCTCCTCGCCGGCCTCGAGGTCGCGGGCGTTGGCCTCGAGAATCTGCTCGGTGGCCTGCTCCAGCGCGTCGGCCATCGCGTAGAGCGCCTCGTCCTTGACCCCCGAGCCGATGGTGGCCAGGGCGCGCGAGGCGCGCTTGGCGGTCCGGCAGGTCTCGGCGATTGAGAGAGCGGTGCTGGCCATCGGCAGTGAAGATTACCGAGTGCCCGGAGCCGTCTCGGCCAGGACATCGGCAGCTCGCCGGCGGGACTCTAGGCCAGCACTAAGTAGTCGCGGTGGATGGCCTCTTCGCTGGCGCGGGGCAGGACGGCGCGCACCGCCCCGGACTGCAGGCCCCGCACCTGGCGCAGTTCCACGGCCGAGTAGTTGCTGATCCCCTTGCCCACGGTGGCGTCCTCGTGCGCGATCTCGACCGCGTCGCCGGCCTCGAACATGCCGCTGACCTCGACGACGCCGACCGGCAGCAGGCTGGCGCCCCCGCCGCGCAGCGCCCGGGCGGCGCCCGCATCCACGAGCACCCGGCCCCGCACCGGCTTGGCGTACTTCAGCCACAGCTTGAAGCTCGAGTAGCGGCCCTCCCGCGCCGGGAACCCGGTGCCGGTGGCGGCCCCGGTCGCGGCGGCGGCGATCGTCCCGGCGCTGAGGCCACTGGCGATAACGGTCGGGATCCCCGCCGCCGTGGCCATCTCGGCGGCCACCACCTTGGAGCGCATGCCGCCCGAGCCCAGCGGCGAGGCCGTCTGCCCGATGTCCAGCGGATCGAGCGCGCTGAAGTCGGTGACCTCCGCCACCAGCCGGGCAGCCGGGTCCAGATGCGGGTCGGCGGTGAACACGCCCTCAGCGTCGGTGAGCAACAGCAGCCGCTCGGCGCCGAGCAGGATGGCGACCTGGGCGGCGAGGAAGTCGTTGTTGCCGAACGAGATCTCGTCGGTGGTGGTGGTGTCGTTCTCGTTGATCACCGGGACCACCCGCCACTCCAACAGCTTGCGCAGCGTCTGGCGCGCGTTGAGGTAGTGCGTCCGCGCGCTCATGTCAAAGAACGTGAGCAGCACCTGCGCGGTCGGCACGCCGCGCGCGCGCAGCAGCTCGTCGTAGACCTGGTAGAGCTTGCCCTGGCCCACCGCGCTGGCCGCCTGCAGCTCGTCGACGGTCCGCGGGCGCACCGGCAGGTCCATCACGCCCATGCCCCGGGCGATCGCGCCGCTGGTGACGATGATCAGCGAGCGGCCGGTCCGGTGGAGATCCGCGACCTCGTCACAGATCCGACCCAGGACGTCGTGGCGGACCTCGCCGTCGTCGGTGGCGACGATGCTGGAGCCGAGCTTGACGACGAGGGGTCCCATGGTGCGTTTGCAAGCGTACG
>DASXCN010000600.1:0-6803 GCA_036491155.1 Solirubrobacteraceae bacterium
CACGCCCATCCCGACGTGGTGGCGGCGGTGACCGAGGCGGCGGCGCGCGGCACCACCTTCGGCGCGCCCACGGCCGGCGAGGTCGAGCTGGCCGAGCGGATCGCCGACAGGGTCCCGTCGGTGCAGATGCTGCGCATGACCTCCTCGGGCACCGAGGCCACCATGAGCGCGCTGCGCCTGGCCCGCGCCGTCACCGGTCGCGACATCGTCGTCAAGTTCTCGGGGGCCTACCACGGGCACGTCGACGGCCTGCTGGCTGAGGCCGGCTCGGGCCTGGCCACCCAGGGGATCCCGGCGAGCCCGGGCGTCCCGGCGGCTGCCGCTGCCGCGACCGTGATCGTGCCCTGGAACGACCCGGAGGCCCTGGGCGAGGCGGTGGCGCGCCACCGCCCGGCGGCGATCCTGGCTGAGCCGGTCCCGGCCAACATGGGCGTCGTGCCACCCCAGCCGGACTTTCTCGAGCAACTGCGCAACGCCGCCGACGAGTCGGGCGCGCTGCTGGTCTTCGATGAGGTGATCACCGGCCTGCGGGTGGCCCGCGGAGGCGCCCAGGAGCGCTTCGGGATCCTGCCCGACCTCACCATCATGGGCAAGATCATCGGCGGCGGGCTGCCGGCCGCGGCCTATGGGGGGCCGCGCGCGCTGATGGAGCGGATCTCCCCCGCCGGGGACGTCTACCAGGCAGGGACGCTGTCGGGCAACCCACTGGCGGTGGCGGCGGCCCTGGCCACCCTGGAGCACCTCGACGCCGCCGCCTACGAGCGTCTGGCCGAGACCACCGAGGCACTCGCCGAGGGCATGCGCGAAGCCGCGCGCGGCAACGGTGTGGCCGTCCAGGTCCAGTCACTGCCGGGCCTGGTCACCGTCTTCTTCTCCGAGCGTCCGGTCACCAACTACGCCGGGGCGGCGGCGTGCGACACCGACGCCTACGCGCGCTGGTGCCGGGCCCTGCTGGCGCGGGGCGTGTACCCGCCGCCATCGCAGTTCGAGGCCTGGTTCCCGTCGCTCGCCCATGGTCGCGAGCACGTCATCCGCACCGTGACCGCGGCCGCCGAGGCCTTCGCGGAGCTGCGGGCGTGAGTCTGGGCGCGCTGCGCGAGGCGCTCCTTGACCAGGGCGGCACGATCGCGGAGTCGCTGGGCTCCCCGGACAGCGCCGGCACGCAGACCGAGGCCGAGGCCGGCAGCGACCCGGCCGCCGAGCCGGGGGCCGGCGCGCCGCAGCTGGCCGCGCGCGGCCCCCGCGCCTCCGGGCGCGAGGGCGACTACGAGCTGCTGCTGGAGATGATCCTCGAGGGCTCGCTGCTGCACTACGGGGCCCCGCGCCTCGTGAGCCGCGCTGACCCCGACCTGGCGCTCCTGCTCGGAGACCAGCTCTACGCGCTGGGCCTGGCCCGGCTGGCCGAGCTCGGCGACCTCGATGCGGTGGCCGAGCTGGCCGATCTCATCTCGCTGCTGGCCCAGGCGAGGGCGGCGACGGACCCCGGACTGGCCGATGCCGTCTGGCAGGCGGGCGCGACCGCCATCGGGTGGGGGAGCAGTCCTGCGCATGCGAAAGCCAAGGCGCTGGCCCGGGCCGGCGACGAGCATGCCGCCGCCGCGCTCATCGGGGCCCGCGACGCCGTGCTCGGGTCCGGCCGAGGGGGACCCTCGTGACGCCCGCCTCTTTGTTGACGGTACGCTTACCGGCGCGTTCAATGTGATTTAGCTGCGGTTGATCGAAGGCACAAGTGGCAGACCGGCACAAAGAAGGATTCAAGTCCAAATACACCGAGGATCGGCTGATGCCGGGCGCCTTCGAGGGCGAGACCGTCACGCGCCGCCGGTTCATGAACGTCGTCACGCAGGGCAGTGGCATGGTGGCTGCCGCCGCCTTCACGCTCCCCGCCCTCGGCTTCGCCCTCGGTCCGCTGTTCAGCCGCGTCCCGTTCAACTGGCAGGTGATCGGGACACCCGACGACTTCACCAAGACCACGTACGCCACAAAGGTCCTCACCATCGTTCAGGGGGTCGGCGAGGCCGGGTACTCGATCGCCTACGTCCGCACCCGCGATCCCAGCATCGACACCGAGCCCGTGGACCAGTACAACCACTGGGTCGCGCTCTCCTCGCGGTGCATGCACCTCGGCTGCCCCGTCCGCTTCGTGGCTGCCGCCCAGCGCTTCATCTGCCCATGCCACGGCGGGGTCTACGACTTCCGCGGCATGGTGGCCGGCGGGCCTCCGGTGCGCCCGCTCGACCGGTTCTACACGCGCCTGAACAAGGCCACGGGACTGGTGGAGATCGGACCGCGCTACTCGGTCAACTCCGAACTGCATCGCTTCTCGCCGCGCGACCCGGGCCAGCCGCTGGACGGGATCGGGCAATATCTGTATCCCGCGCGGTTTGATACCTCGTCCGGTCCCGCGGGTCACCCCTAGCCATGCCCAAGCTCCCCGCCCCTCCGCTCCCCAAGGTCCTCAAGCCGATCCCCAAGCGGCCCGGCGAGAACGGCGAGACGATGACCCCGGGGCAGACCGCCGCCGAGGGCGGGATCCATGTCGTCGACTGGCTCGACGAGCGCACATCGCTGTCGGGCGGCATCCGATGGCTGCTCTTCCGCAAGGTCCCCAAGGGGATCAACTGGTTCTACACGCTGGGGTCGGCGACGATGTTCGCCTTCCTCAACCAGGCCGTGACCGGCGTCTTTTTGGCGATGTTCTACCGCCCGGACGTCAACGGCGGAGCCTACGAATCGATCCGCTACATCACCGACGACGCATTCCTGGGCCAACTGGTCCGCGCCATGCACAAGTGGGGCGCCTCGGTGATGATCATCCTGATCTTCCTGCACATGGCGCGCGTGTTCTTCTTCGGCGCCTACAAGTACCCGCGGGAGCTGACGTGGATCATCGGCGTGGTCCTGCTCATCCTGACGCTGGCCATGGGCTTCACCGGCTACCTGCTGCCGTTTGACCAGCGGTCCTACTGGGCGACGATCGTCGGCGTGAACATCAACGGCACCGGGCCCCTCATCGGCCCGTACCTGTCTGACTTCCTGCGCGCCGGGCCCGAGTTCGGGGCCACGACGCTGTCGCGGTTCTATGCCATCCACATGATGCTGATCCCAGGGCTGATCGCTGCCCTGATCGGCGCACACCTGTACCTGATCACCAAGCTGGGCATCTCCGCACCGCCGTGGCTGAAGGCCGAGGAGGAACCCGAGTTGCGCGAGGCGGAGATCTGAGGATGGTCTCGTGAACCAGGCAGAGAAGGAGGGCTACCTCCGCGGATACTCGCTGCTGAAGAACAAGGGCAAGCCGTTCTTCCCCTACGCGGTGGCCAAGGACTCGATGATGGCCGTGGTCGTCATGATCGTGATCCTCTTCCTCGCCACCATGTTCGGCGCCGAGATGGGCCCCAAGGCGGACCCGACCACCACCACCTACGTCCCGCGCCCGGACTGGTACTTCTTCTTCCTGTTCGAGGTCCTCAGGGTGATGAAGAACATCCCCAAGTTCACGGACCTCGCCACGATCGGCGTCCCGACGGTCTGCATGATCCTGCTCTTTCTGCTGCCGTTCTATGACCGCAGCCCCGAGCGCCGGATCGAGCGTCGCCCGATCGCCCTGGCCGCCGGCCTGACCACGATCTTCGCCATGGCCTTCCTCACCTACTCCGGCGCGAGCACCGGGTCCCCGAACTCGGTCGACCTGCCGCCGCCGGCCTCGCTCAGCGCCGCCCAGAAGGCGTCGTTCCGGGCCGGCGAGGACGTCGTGGGGGAGTCGGGCTGCCTGGCCTGTCATGTCATCGGCGACAACGGCAACAACGGCCCCGGGCCGCCGCTGACGAACATCGGAGCGATCCGCCGCCCGCAGGCGATCGCGTCGACGCTGCGCAACCCGACGGCGCCGATGCCCTCGTTCTCGGATCTGGCCAAGAACGATCCGAAGAAGTTCCAGAATCTGGTGAACTTCCTCTCGATGCTCCAGTAGGCCGGTCGGGGCTGATCCCGGGACCATGACGGCGAACCCATCTTCGCCGCCGGGCGACTCCGACACCGACGCCTCTGAGCCGGTCGCGGGGTCCACGCCCGGCACACTGCCCGAGCCGCAGGTCCGGGCCATGTTCGATCGCATCGCCGGCGTGTATGACCGGATGAACTCGGTCATGACGGCAGGTCTGCACCACCACTGGCGCCGGCGGGCCGCCGACCTGGCCGGGCTGGGGCCGGGGCAGCGCGGGCTCGACGTCGCCACCGGCACCGGCGACCTGGCACTCGAGCTGGCACGCCGGGTGGCGCCGGGTGGGACGGTGGTCGGCGCCGACTTCTCCGAGCGGATGCTCGAACTGGCCCGCGACAAGGCCGTCGCGGAGCGGTCCGCGGGTCGTCTGCCCGCAGAGACGCAGGTCCGCTTCGAGACCGCCAACGCCCTCGCGCTGCCCTACGCCGACGGCGAGTTCGACGCGGCCACGGTGGGCTTCGGCGCGCGCAACTTCTCGGACCTGCCGCGCGGCCTGAGCGAGATGGCCCGCGTCGTCCGACCCGGCGGGCGGGTGGTCGTCCTCGAGATCACCACCCCGACGGGGCCGCCGCTCTCCACCTTCCTGGACCTGTGGTTCGACCGCATCATCCCGGTGCTGGGACGGATCGCCGGTGACGCCGACGCCTATAGCTACCTGCCCAGCTCCGTCCGCCGTTTCCCGCCGCCCGACGAGCTGGCGGCGGTGATGTGGCAGTGCGGGCTGCGCGCGGTGCGGTATGTGGTCACCGCCGGCGGCATCATCGCCCTGCACGTGGGCGAGGTGCCGGCAGCCGGACGATTCACGCGGCCTCCAGAAGGGCGAGCCCGGGCGGCGAGCGGAGGCCAGGCGTGAACGCGGTGGAGGGCGCCGTCCAGGCGGTGGTGGCCGCCGGCGGGGAGCCCGCGGCGCGTCTCATGGAGCGCTTGGAACCGCGGCTTCTCGAGGCGGCCGGCGGGCACGGTGAGCGGCTGGCCCGGCACGCGGGGGACACGATCGCCGCCGGCGGCAAGCGGCTGCGGCCGCTGCTGTTGTTCCTGGCCGCCGGCGCTCCGCCCCCCGAGTCAGAGACGCTGCTGCGCTCGGCGGTCGCGGTGGAGCTGGTGCACTCGGCCACGCTGGTCCACGACGACGTGCTGGACGGGTCGCCGCTGCGGCGCGGGCGGCCCACGGTGATGGCCGCCGGCGGGCGTCTGGCCGCGACGGCCACCGGCGACCTGCTGTTCTCGCGGGCGTTCGCCGAGCTGGCGGGGACCGGATCGGTGGCGGCCGTGCGGGTACTCTCGCGGGCCAGCTCGGAGCTGGCCGCCGGCGAGCTCATGCAGCGCGCCGACGCCTGGCGCGCGGTCGCGACCGAGCGCTACCTGGAGCGCTGCCGCCTGAAGACCGGGGTGCTGTTTCGCGCCGCGTGTGAGCTGGGCGGCCTGGAAGGTGAGGACCGGGAGCGACTGCCGGCACTGGCGCTGTTCGGTGAGCGGATCGGGCTGGCCTTCCAGCTGCTTGACGACGTCCTCGACGTGTCGGGCCCGCCCGAGCGGACGGGCAAGCCGCGGGGCGCCGATCTGCTGGACGGCACGGTCACGCTCCCGTTGATCCTCGCGCGCGGACGCGATCCCCAGCTCGCCGCGCTTGAGCTGCGCGGCGTGGATACGCCAGAGCGCGCCGCGGAGGTCTGCGCCCGGATCAGCGACACCGGCGCGCTGGAGGACACGCGGGCCCGGGCGCTGGACCTGGTGGCGGGTGCCAAGGCGGAGCTTCCGGACCTGCCGGCGCGTCAACGCGGCGCGCTGGAGCTCATCGCCGACGGCGTCGTGGAGCGCTATTCGTAGGGCTGGCGAACCGGGGAGCGGACCTCCCCTTCCGTCCCGCCCGCCCTACGGTCAGACGTTTAGAAATCCTCGGGGAGGATGAGGTCAGCGTTGAGCGCCGCGGCGAACCGCTCGATCTCCTCGGTCATGTTCGCCTGGGTGAGGCGACGCAGATCGGAGAGCATGTCGGTGAGTCCGTCGTCGAGGTACTCCTCGAGGGCATCGACCTGATCCTGGTCAAAGACGCCCTCGTCGGACCAGAAGCAGTTCGGGCACTGGAGGATGAGCTCCCAGAAGCCCTGAGGCGCCTCGGACCAGTCGATCGGCTGCACCAGCTGCGAATCGCAGTCGGGGCACACGTGGAGGCCCGGGTGGGTCGTCTCCTCGGCGTAGAACCGGACGACTTCGATCGTCCGCCCGCTGGGGAGGACGATGCGACGAATGGAGTGGCGTTCAGGGTGGTTGCTCATGGCTGCTCGCTCTGATTTATCGGCGCACCCCCGCCTCAGCTTGAGGACGATGTGCTGATCCTTCGATGATTCATCGGCGTTAACACATCTGCAGCGCTCTCCGACCGCTACGCTTGTCCCCACACCACTTTCCGAGAGGCGTTGAGAAGCAATGTTTCGCAACCCAGGCATAGACGCCATCGTCGTCCTGATCATCGTCCTGCTGTTCCTGGGCCCCAAGCGGCTCCCGGGCATCGGCAAGGGCCTGGGGACGGGGATGCGTGAGTTCAAGGAAGGGATCACCGGCGAGTCCAAGGACGACGACAAGCCCGCGCTGTCGGAGTCGAGGGCCACGCCGGAGGCCAAGCCGAGCGCCAGCGAGCCGGCCGCCACCCACGGATCCGGCGGCGCCGGGTCCGAGCGCTCCTAGCAGCGCGCCGGAGCGCACCCCATGGCGAAGGTTCTCCGCCCCATCGGGTATGAGGATCGCCTGAGCATCGTCGGCCATCTCGACGAGCTCCGCAGTCGCCTGTTCGTGTGCCTCG
>DASXCN010000601.1:0-2520 GCA_036491155.1 Solirubrobacteraceae bacterium
CGTCCAGCGCGTCGATGTCGACGACGCACGTCGCAACGCGCCATGCCTCGACGATGAGCAACTCGCCGCGCTCGTGGCTGCCGGGAAACGCATCGAGAACCACTTCGGCGCGCCACAGGACATCGAGTGGGCTTTCGACCAGGACGGCGAGCTCTTCGTGCTCCAGTCGCGTCCGGTCACCGGCCTGGCCAAGCCCGAGGCGACGCCCGCGCCCGCGTCCGCGATGTCGATGATCTTCAACAGATTCGGAGCAGGCTGATGCCGCTCAACGACGACGACGTCCGCGAGATCCTCCGCATCATCGACGAGTCGGACCTCGATGAGCTCTCCATCGAGACCGAGGGCTTCAGACTGCACGTGCGAAAGGGAACTGCGGCGGACGCGGGGGCCGCGGATGCACGCTCCGGAGATGTCCTTTCTCGAACACCTCCGGAGCGTGCACCCGCGCCCCCCGAAGGCGCCCTGCCGGCGGGTGAGACCGATGGGCTCCAGACCGTCGCGTCGCCGATGCTCGGCACCTTCTACAGGGCCGAGGCGCCGGGTGCCCAAGCGTTTGTGGAGGTGGGCGCGCAGGTCGCGCCCGACACGACGGTGTGCATCATCGAGGTCATGAAGATGATGAACTCGGTGCCGGCGGGAGTGAGCGGGACGATCGCCGAGATCGTCTCGCAGAATGGGCAGCTCGTGGAGTACGGCGAGCCGTTGTTCCGCGTCAAGCCCGAAGGATGAGGCGCGTCTTCATCCCCAATCGCGGCGAGATCGCCGTCCGGATCGTGAACGCCTGCCATGGACTGGGGCTCGAGTGCGTCGTCGGGGCATCCCAACCCGACATGGACGGGCTGGCCGCGCGCATCGCCGACCGCAAGGTGTGCATCGGACCGGGACCGGCGGCGCTGAGTTACCTCAACGTCGATGCCGTTGTCCACGCGGCTCTGAGCACCCGATGTGATGCCATCCATCCTGGCTACGGCTTCTTGTCCGAGAGCCCAGCACTCGCGGAAAAAGCACGGGAGCACGGGGTGACGTTCGTGGGCCCGCCCGCCCGTGCCATCAAGCTCGCCGGCGACAAGCTGGCGGCCCGCGACGAGGCGGCCAAGGCCGGTGCCCCGGTGCTGCCCGGGGGCGAGGTGACGAACGCCGAGGAGGCCCGGGCGCTTGCCAACACCATCGGCTACCCGCTGCTGGTCAAGGCCGCCGGCGGGGGAGGGGGGCGGGGGATCAAGCGGGTGCAGACCGAGGACGAGCTCGATGGCCTGCTCAGCCTCGCGCGCAGCGAGGCGGGGGCGGCCTTCGGCGATGACCGTGTCTACCTGGAGAAGCTGATCGAGGCCGCCCGCCACGTCGAGGTCCAGATCGCCGCCGACGACCACCGGAGCGTGCTGCACCTCGGCGACCGCGACTGCACGGTGCAGCGCCGCTTTCAGAAGGTCGTGGAGGAGGCGCGCGCGCCACAGGTTCCCGCCGCCACTCGCAGACGGCTCCAGGACTCCGCCGTGGCGTTCGCCGAGCGGATCGGCTACCGCAACCTCGGCACCGCGGAGTTCGTGATCGACGCCGCCACCGGCGACTCGTACTTCCTGGAGATGAACTGCCGCATCCAGGTTGAGCACCCCGTGACCGAGGCCATCACCTACCTCGACCTCGTCCAAATGCAGCTCCAGATCGCCTCCGGGCATCCCATGGAGATCGGCCAGGACGACGTCTCCTACCACGGCCACGCCGTCGAGTGCCGGCTCAACGCGGAGGATCCGAGCCACGGTTACGCGCCGAGTCCGGGCACGCTGAGCCTGTTCGCGGTACCTGACCGTCGCGGCCTGCGGGTGGACACCCATTGTCAGGCGGGCACCGTGGTCCCGCCGTTCTACGACTCGCTGCTGGCCAAGCTCATCGGGCACGGATCGGACCGCGAGCAGGCCATCGACATTCTCATCGAGGCCCTGGAGGACCTCGACGTCGACGGGGTGGAGACCAACCGCACGCTGCTCATCGGGATCCTCGGCCACCCGGACTTCCGCGCCGGCCCCGTGACCACCGACTGGCTGGAGCGTGCGCTGCGATGACGGCCGCCAGGACGATCGAGTTCGTCGACACCACCACGCGCGACGGCAACCAGAGCCTGTGGAGCGCCACCGGGCTGACCACCCCCGACGTGCTGGCCATCGCCCCGGTGCTCGACCGCGTCTCCTACCACGCGCTGGACTTCACCTCCAGCACGCACATGGCCGTCTCGGTGCGCTTTCACCAGGAGGACCCGTGGGAGCGGATGCGGTTGGTGTCGGCGGCGATGCCGGCCACGCCGCTGGGGATCATCACCACCGGAATGCGCTTCATCTCCTGGGTGCCCGCCGACGAGGAGGTGATGCGCCTCTCCTACCGGCTGGGCGTGCGCAACGGGCTGCGCCGCGTCCAGATCGCCGACCCGTCCAACCACCCCGAGCGCGTGCAGCGGATCGCCGCCATGGCCAAGGCCGAGGGGGTGGAGGAGGTGGTGATCGGGCTCACCTACTCGATCAGCGAGGT
>DASXCN010000602.1:0-4255 GCA_036491155.1 Solirubrobacteraceae bacterium
GCGATCGCCCGGGCCTACTGCCAGCAGGCCTCGGTGATCCTCGCCGACGAGCCGGTGTCCGCGCTGGACCCGCGGGCCGCCGAGGAAGTGCTGACGCTCTTGGCCGACGTCGCGCACGCCGACGGGCTGGGCGTCCTGACCGTCCTGCACCAGCCCGATCTGGCCATGCGCCATGCGGACCGGATCGTCGGCATGAAGCTCGGTCAGGTGGCGTTTGACAAGCGGCCGGCCGACGTCACGGGCGAGGAGATCGACGCCCTCTACCAGCACCTGCGCGAGGCCGAGTAGCCGGTGGCCGTCCAATCGCCGATCACCGCCGCCCTCCGTGGCACGCCCGGCACGCCGCCGGCGCTGCCCGCCAAGCCGCCCTCCGGACGCGGGCGCCCGAGCGCCATCGTCATCGCCGTGGTGGTGATCCCCCTGCTGGTCTACGCGTGGATTGACACCAACGCGTCGGTGTCGCAGTTCTTCTCGGCCTTCTTCGGCCACAAGGGGCTCATCCGCAGCGTCCTGCCGGAGGCGGTCCCGCCCAAGGCCGACCAGTTCTGGCCGGGCATTCAGGCGGCGGCGACGACGTTTGCCATCGCGGTGCTCAGTATCGCCTTCGGCATCCTCGGCTCGCTGCTGATGCTGCCGCTGGCCGCGCGCAACATCACCCCGTCGCGCCCGCTCTACGAGCTCGCTCGTCTCTTCCAGGCGATCCTCCGCGCCGTCCCCGAGCTGATCATGCTGCTGCTGTTCAACCTGGTCCTCGGCTTTTCGCCGTGGATGCGCTGCGCGTCGCCGGTGCCGGCCGCATCCAGGTCTTTCTCCACGCGGTCCTGTCCGGGGTGCGCAACACCCTCACCGGGCTGACCCTCTATCGCCTGGACGCCAACTTCCGCTCCGCGGTGACGCTGGGCGCGGTCGGCGGCGGTGGCATCGGCTTTCTCATCGACAACGAGCTCAACATCTTCGACTTCAAGGCGGTGACGACGTACATCATCGTCCTGGTCGTGGTGGTCCTCATCGTGGAGCGGGTCTCGACCGAGCTGCGCAAGCGGCTGTGAGGGTCTCGTAGCGGCCACGCGGCTTCGGCCGAGGACGGCGGGTGGGAGAATCGCCGCCAGGATGGCGTCGACCCAGTCTCTTCCTCGGCATGCCGCGATCGCGCAGGCATTGCGTGAGCAGATCCGCTCCGGCGAGCTCATCCCGGGCGCGCCGCTGCCCTCGGAGTCGCGGCTGACCAGCCAGTTCGCGGTCTCGCGCGGGACGGTGCGCCAGGCGCTGGCCGCCCTGCGCGCCGAGGGGCTCATCGCGGGCGGACGCGGGCGCGTCCCGGTCGTCCGCCGCGCCGGGCTGGCCCAGAACTTCGACCAGCTGGTCTCCTTCTCGTTGTGGGCGCGCCAGATGGGCCGGGTGCCGTCGGCCCGCACGTTGGACCTCACCAAGCGTCCCGCCGACGCCGAGACCGCCGAGCAGCTGGCCATCGAGCCCGGCACACCGATCTTCTCCTACACCCGGCTGCGGCTGCTGGACTCCGAGCCGGTGCTGGTCGAGCGCGCCGCCTTCCTGGAGTCCGTGGGGCGGCTGCTGCTGGACTGCGATCTCGACGGGGGCTCGGTCTACGAGCAGCTGGGCGAGCGCGGTATCGAGTTCACCGAGGCCCACCAGACGATCGCCGCCATCGCCGGCGGGGGCGAGGACACGTCGCTGCTGGGCGTGCCGCGGCGCACCCCGTTGCTCGAGGTCCGCCGCCGCGCCCTGGGACCCGACGGCGCGGCGCTCGAGTGGTCGCGCGACCGCTACCGGGGCGACGCGTTTGAGATCACCATCCACAACCAGCACCAGCTCCCGCGCGCCGGGGTGGCCCTGCGCTCAGCCGACGCCGACCGCTGAGCCCGCCTCGGTGAGCGCGTCCAACGTGCGCGGGGCGAGCCCCAGCGCCGTCGTCATCCCCACTCCGGAGACGATCTCCACCACGGCCACGCCCGGCAGCGGCTCGGCGATGAGGAAGGGGTGGCCCGGCGCGGATGGGTAGACCCCGTGCCAGCGCTGGCGCACCGTCAGCTCGTCGGCGCCGAGCAGTTGCCGCGCCTCGGCCAGCACCAGGGCGTCGAGCGCCTCGTCCCCGAACGGGGACACCGTGTCGCCGTACTCGTGGGTGTCACCCAGCAGCAGGTCGCCGCCGGGGAGTTGGGTCACGATCAGGTGCACGCCGGCGCTGAGCAGCTCAGGCCGCTCGGCCTCGATCCGGGCGCGCAGCGCGTCGCCCCCGGGCCGGTGGCTGTAGCCCGGGTAGCGGACCAGGCTCAGCGCGGTGAGCAGCGCGGGCCGGTAGCGCGCGCCTCCCGGCGCGGCCACGCGCAGCATCTGCAGCTTGCAGCGCGTCAGGCCGTCGCGGCGCGGCGCGAGCTCCGGCTCCAGCCAGTCGTACTCGGGGCCCGGGCACACGATGACCAGGGGGGCGCGGACGTCGCCCCGCGCCGAGCGGACGAGTCCCGGGTCGATCTCGTGCACGGGCGCGTTCCAGAGCACGCGCGCCTCTGGGTCGTCGTCGAGCAGCGCCGCCAGCGCCGCGACCGCCTGCCTCGGATCGACGCGCAGATCCAAGCCGGCGTGCAGCCCGCCCACCAGCTGGGCGGTGGGGATGGGCGCCAGCCGCGCGGCTTCTCGCACGGTGACCAGCCTCGCCCCCCGGCGGTCGTCGGCGGCGATGCCTTCCATCACGGCGAGCTCGTCCTCGGCGCGGGCGGCGATGAGCGTGCCCGCCTGATGAACCTCGAGGCCGGCGCGCCGCCCCAGCGACAGCCACCGTTCCCGGGTGTCCAGCGCGCACTCGAGGACCGGGCCGTCCGCCATGGCCGAGACGATGACGTGGCCGAAGTTGCGTACGCTGGCGCCGACGGCGCGGGCGGAGCGATCCAGCACGGTGACGGTGAGCCCGCGTGCGCGCGCCTCGAAGGCGTGGGCGAGGCCGACGATGCCGGCACCGACCACGCAGACGTCGGAATCGATAGCTCTCGCATGCCCCATACTTGTCAAGACAAGTCTACGCCACGGACCAAGATCGTGACCATCCCGTGACCGCTCGGCGGCGATCGGGTCGGCGCGTCGGGGTCACTTGTATAGTCAACATATGGCCTTAACGTTCCAGGCCAACGGACGCTTCTACCGCGCGCCGGAACGGCCGGTCCTCGCCGTGTGCGCCGACGGGTGGGACCCTGACTACGTCGACGACGCGCTGGAGCGCCGGCTCATGCCCCGTCTGTCGGAGGCGCTCACCGCGGGAGGGACCTACGAGCTGGCCCGGGCCCAGGTGCCCACCTTCACCAACCCCAACAACGTCGCCATCGTCACCGGGGTGAGCGCGGCCCACAACGGGGTGGCCGGCAACCACTACCTCGACGGCTCCGGCGGGGAGGTTCAGGTCACCGACCCGTCGTTCCTGCGGGCCACCACCATCCACGCGGCCGCCCTCCGGGCCGGGGTGCCCGCGCTGTGCGTGACCGCCAAGGACAAGCTGCGCCGGCTGCTGGCCACCGGGGGCGTCCCGGCCTTCAGCGCGGAGCTGGCCCACGAGCAGTCACTCGACGACGGCACGCCGATCACCGACGTCGTCGGCCGCCCCAATCCCGGCATCTACGACTGGGAGCTGTCGATCTACACCATCGACCTGGCTCTTGCCCTGGCCGGCAGGCTCCAGGCGCGTCTCGTCTACGCGTCGCTCACGGACTTCGTGCAGCACTCGGCGGCGCCGGGCGAGCCGCTGGCCGACGACTTCTACCGCGCCGCCGACGCGGCGCTGGGCCGCGCGCTAGACGCGGGGTTCACCGTCGGGCTGGTGGCCGACCACGGGATGCGCGCCAAGGCCGGCGCCGACGGCCGGCCCAACGTCCGCTACCTCGACGAGGCGCTGGCGGCGGCTCAGATCACGGGCTGCCGGACCCTGTGCCCGATCACCGACCCCTACGTGGCCCATCACGCGGCGCTCGGGTCCCTGGCCTGGGTTCATCTCGAGGACCTGGCCCAGCTTGACCGCGCGCGCGGCGCCCTCGCGGCGCTGCCCGGGGTGGAGGCCGTGCTGGACCGGGCCGCCGCGGCCGCCGCCTTTGACCTGCCCGGCGACCGGATCGGCGACCTCGTCGTCCTCGGCGACGCCCACACCGTGCTGGGCCGCTCCCGCGAGGCCCACGACCTCAGCGCCCTGCGCGGCACCCTGCGCTCCCACGGCGGCCTGCACGAGCGCACCGTCCCGCTCATCGTCTGTGCTCCG
>DASXCN010000603.1:0-2727 GCA_036491155.1 Solirubrobacteraceae bacterium
CAGAGCGACTTGGGGAAAGGGTCGCCGACCTACGTGGGGGTCGCACCGAAGTGGGGGAACACTGACGTGGCGCTCGACGAGTCGGCTGTGCCAGGCGACAGCTACTCATGGTGAGATCTGATCACCGATCACGCTCTAACGCGGGGATGGCGGAGGTCGACGCCGAGCGCCCCACGGTGCGAGTGGCGGTGGCCGACCGGCGCCGCCTCATCGCCGAAGCGCTCGCCGCGCTGATCGCCGACCGCGACGGCTTCTCGGTCACGGGCGCGATCGTGGCCGAGCTGGCCGTCGAAGCCGTGGTCCAGCAGCGCCCTGACGTGGTGGTGGTCGGGGTTGGTGGGGACGCGCGCCCGGCGATGGAGCTCGTCCGCGAGCTGCGCCGGCGGGCGCCGCGGGTCGAAGTCGTGATCGTGGCCGACGCCCTGGAGCCCGCGCTCGTCAGCTTTGTCCTCGATCAAGGGATCGGCGGCCTGCTCCTCTCCGACGCCGCGGCGCGCGACGTCGCGGCGTGCCTGGACAACGTCGCCCACGGGCGCGCCGTCCTGCCCTCCGGCTGGCAGGGCGCGCTGTCGGCCGATCGCAACGATCCGCTGGACACGCTCTCCGAGCGACAGATGGAGGTGCTCGGCCTCCTCGCCGACGGCTTCTCCTACGAGGAGATCGGCACCCGTCTGTTCATCTCACTGAACACCGTCAAGTTCCACGTGAGGTCCATCTTCCTCCGTCTCGGTGTTCGCAACCGGATGGCCGCCGCGCGCCTACTGATGCAGCGCAGGGGCTCCGTGACACCAACAAGTCACTGACGTCAGGTGAGCTGACACTCCGGCCAGCCGTCAGACCAGCCCCCCGCGAACCGCCCGGACCGCGGCCTGTATCCGATTCTCCACCTGCAACTTGTTGAGGATGGTGGAGACATGGTTCTTGACGGTGTGCTGACTGAGGTACAGCGCGTGCGCGATCTCGGAGTTGTCGAGTCCGCGGGTCACCAGCCCGAGGACCTCTAGCTCGCGCGGTGTCAGCGGCTCCCGGGTGAAGGACTGCTCCATCTGGTCCGGCTGGCGGACGCGGCGGACGAGCCGGCTCGCGATGCGGGGAGAGATGAGCGACTCTCCACGAGCAGCGGCCCGAATACCCTCCACGATCTGTTCGATCGGCGCGTCCTTGAGGACGTAGCCGCACGCTCCCGCCATGAGAGCGTCGATGATGTGCTGGTCGTCGACGCACACTGTGAGGACCAGGACACGTGCCAGCGGTGCCACGGCCGTCAGCCGTTGCGTCGCCTCGATCCCGGACATGCCCGGCAGCCTGAGGTCCATCAGCACGACGCACGGGCCGATGCCCTCGGCAAGCGGAATCGCGTCCGCGGCCAATCCGGCTTCGCCCACCACATCGATGCCTCGCTCCTCGAGGAGTCCGACCACGCCCTGACGAAACAGTTCGTGGTCGTCGACGACGACGACCTTGGGATCATCCCGGTGTCCCGGGCTGCGTGAACTCACACGCTCACCCAGTTCAGACCGCTCGCGGCCGTCGAACGCGACGCGACCACCCGGCCGAGAGCCGAGACCCGCGGCGCGCATGCCGGCTCCGCGCTGCCCCGTCGACGGATCCATCGGGCACCCGTCCGCCGCCCCGGACCCGCACCACGACATGGCCGGCTTTGCGCGCCAAGGAGACATCTACCTGGCGGGCCTCGCCGTTGACAACGGCATCGGTGATCGCCTCTCGAGTGGCACGGATGAGGTCGTCGCGGGACGCGAATTCCAGGCCACCATCAAGCGCAGGCGAGCCATCGGCGCCGGCTCGCAACTCGACATCGAGATCAAGACGGCGCCCCATGTCGCGCGCGATCAGCCGCACCGCCTCCTCTGAGCTGTCGGCAGCAGACGCAGTGAGGTCCGCAATCAGCTCACGCAGTTCCCTGAGCGCGTCGCGGGTGGCCAGCATCAGCGGATGCTCGGGTCCCAGATCGCAGTCAAAACGCTGTGCCTCGATGGTGATGCAGGCCAGGTCCTGGGCCAACCCGTCGTGGAGGTCGCGCGCCAGACGCTCACGCTCAGAGCGGATCGAGGTGTGGGCGCGGCGTCGCCGGACCGCCGCGCATTTGAGATACGCGCCGCCGAGGAGGAGCGCGAAGGCGAGGAGGCGTGCGCCGTCGCCTGGCGTGACCCAGTCCACACCGGCATGCGGTACCACCACAAACTGGACACCGGCTGCCGCGATGAGCAGACACGCCCCAGCCAGAAGCTCGGTCCCGCTCTCCGCCCGCCACGAACGGGCGCCGACCGCCAGGGCGGCGAGCGCAAGGGCGACCGCCGCGAGCACGCCTGCGCCCATCCCGACAGCATGGGCCGTGAAAGTCCCGGCCGCACGCGACGCGCTCGGGTTTGCGGCGAGCGCATCCGCTAGAACGATCGCCACCACAACCGTGACGGCCCCGAGCGCCGCCGCAACTCTGGCGCGTCCGCCAAACGCCCGGGCGGTGGCGCTCGATGGGACGAACGCAGCTGCGACGAACGCGAACACGCCGATCAGCTCACACACGAGATGGGCAATGTCACCAAACGCGCCCTGCGGCGCGCCGGCCACCACCGAACCCGCCCAGTACGAAAAGCTGGCAACCGCGAGCGCGTAGACCCCGAGGGCGAGCAGGAGCTCGCGCAGTCGGGGACGTCCGTCGGCCGTTTCGATCAACAGGCGACCGGTGAGCACTGCCGCCCCGGCGAT
>DASXCN010000604.1:0-2358 GCA_036491155.1 Solirubrobacteraceae bacterium
GGCGGCAGCGAGAGATAACCGCCGTCGGCGGGCGAGGGCACCGGCGGCGACGAGTCGCTCCACAGCACGACCGTGAAGTAGAGCTCGCCGAAGGCCCAGGCGGAGACGCCCAGGCCGATGATGAGCCATGCCAGACGGTCACGCCGGCGGATGGCCGCGCGCGCCACGCACAGGGCAGCGCCGATCCCCATGGCTACGAGGTGCAGCCATTTCTGCGGGCCGATGGGCAGCCAGCGCAGACCGAGGGCGTGCGTCTCGCAGGCGGCGATCCAGCCACCGGTGACGATGAGGATGAGGCGAATATGACGCGGCATCAAGGGCGTATCGGCGCAAACCGGCCCGTGCCCAAGCCCGACGCGCCCCGAATCTGCGGACCGGGCTTGGGTGCAGCCGCGTCAGCGGTGCGAGACGTCCCCGGAGCCCGACAGGTCCCGGCTCACGCGGGGGTTGCCGGCGTAGCTGAGGTCGCCGCTGCCGCTGACCACGGCGGACAGAGTGCGCACGGCGTGCAGGTCGGCGTCGCCACTGCCGGAGAGATTGACCTTGGCCGACTGCGCGACCACGTCGCCCAGGTTCAGGTCCCCGGAGCCGTCGGCGGCCGCGTCGAGCGCGTCGAGCCGGCCGTGCGCGTCGACGTCGCCGGAGCCGTCGGCGCGGATCTGCATGGGGCCACCGGCCAGGCCGGCGACCGAGAGGTCGCCTGAGCCGTCAAGGCGTGCGCCCACGAGCGTCGGCGTGCTGACGGTGACGATCGGGCCGTCGTCCCCGAGATGCAGGGTGGCGTCGGAGCCACGTTCCTGCACGATGAGCGTCCCGGACTGAACCCGGGTGATGACGTCGCGGACGCGGTTGCGGCCACCCGACACCGTGAGGGTCCCGGGTGTGCCACGACCACGCCTCACCACCACGTCGGTGGAGCCACGCAGGTCCACGCGGTCAAAGGTGGCGACGGTTCGGGTCTGCACGGTGTGAGGGCCGTCGCTGGCGATGCGCACGCCGCCCACGATGACGGCGACGGCCGCACCAGTGACGGCGAGGAAAATGAGGATGAGAGTCGTTTTGATCATGGGCGGCACGCTATGTCCGCCGATCCGGCGCAACCATGCGGCACTCCCCCGACCGAGGTGGGGCTATCCCCCGTGTCCGAACAGCTAGGTTTCAGCCATGTCCCAGGAGATCGACAACCCGCTCTTCGCGCGCTTCTTTCACCGCTTCTGCGGGCGCGACCGGGGCAACGGGGAACGCGACCTGCGCCGCGAGATGCTTGCGGGCGCCACCGGCCGGGTCGTCGAGGTCGGCCCGGGTAACGGCATCAACTTCGAGCACTATCCGCCGACCGTCACCGAGGTCATCGCCGTCGAGCCCGAGCCCTACCTGCGCGCCCAGGCGGAGAAAGCCGCGGGCGGTGCGCCGGTGCCGATCCGCGTGATCGCTGGGGTGGCGGACGCGCTGGGACTCGAGCCCGGCTCGGTCGATGCCGTGGTCGCGTGCGGGGTGCTGTGCTCGGTGCCCGATCAGTCGGCGGCCCTCGCCGAGTTTCGCCGCGTCCTGCGCACCGGCGGCGAGCTGCGCTTCTATGAGCATGTCCGCTCACGCCGGCCGGGCTTTGCCCGCTGGCAGCACCGCGTCGACCCACTGTGGACGCGCATGTTCGGCGGCTGCCACGCCGACCGCGACACCCTGGGCGCGATCGAGCGCGCCGGGTTCACCTTCGAGCGCTGCCGCGGCTTCCCGTTTCCCGAGAACGCGCGCGCCTATCCGGTGACGCCGCGGATCCTGGGCGTCGCTCGCGCGGGCTGACGACGCCCGTCAGATGGCGCGCAGCGCGCCGCCGTCGACGGCCAGAGCCACGCCGGTGATGTAGGCCGCCCGGTTGGAGGCCAGGAACGCCGCGGCCCAGGCCATCTCCTCGGGGCGGCCGAGCCGGGCCGCGGGAATGCTCTTGGCCGCGCCGGCCTCCGCGTTCTCCAGCGAGCCGGCCAGCGAGGCCAGCCGCTCGGTGGCGATCGAACCGGTGAACAGGGAGTTGATGGTCACACCGTCGCGGGCCACCTCGCGCGCGACGGTCTTGTAGGCGGCCAGCTGAGCCGAGCGCTCGGCGTTGGAGAGGATGAGCGCGGCGATGGGCTCGCGCACCGTGGTGGAGGCGATGGCGACGACGCGTCCCCAGCCGTGCTCGCGCATCCCGGGCAGCACCAGCTCGAGCAGCCGCATCGGAGACAGGACGAGGGTGCGATGAGCCGTCTCCCACTGCTCGCCGGTGAAGCTCAGCGGGTCGGCGTTGGCCGGCGGGCCGCCCGTGTTGGTGACCAGGATCTCCACCGGGCCCGCCGCATCGTCCACTCGCTCCAGCAGCCC
>DASXCN010000605.1:0-1994 GCA_036491155.1 Solirubrobacteraceae bacterium
CCTCTGGGTGCTGCGCGATCTCCTCGGCGTCTACGGGCCGAAGTACGGGTGCGGCCTGGATGTCTGCAAAGCCTGCACCTGTCACATCAACGGCAAGGCGTTCAACCCCTGCTCGGTGCCGGTCTCAGACATCCAGTCCACCGACCAGATCACGACAATCGAGGGCCTGCCGGCCACCGTCGGCGAGCCGTTGCATCCGATGCAGGAGGCGTGGCTCAAGTACGACGTCGCCCAGTGCGGCTACTGCCAGCCCGGGCAGATCATGGCCGCCGTCGCCCTCGTCAAGCAGGTCCGCACCGAAGGCCGGGAGATCACCGACGCCGACATCGACTCGCTGCGCAACATCTGCCGCTGCGGCACCTATGCGCGCATCCGTGAGGCGATCGTCGAGGCGGCCGGGAACATGTGACGCGCACGCTCAGGACGAGATCCCCTGTAGGATGGGGGTCCGTGTTGACGTTCTTTCGTTTGACGCCGCCGTAGCCCGGCTCTCCCACGTAGGGCGCCTTGCCCTGCGCGCTCGGTTTCCGTCAAACCACGTCCGCCGAACGACGGCGGGTCGGGAGAACTTCGATCATGTTGTCGCTGTATCGCGCGTTGCTCGCACGCGCCGCGGCGCGTCCGCTGGCGCTTGCCTGTGCGCTCGCGTGGCTCGCCTTCACGAGCTATGGGCTCGCGATCATCCTTGCTGTCCACGCCGCCACACGCTCGTTTGGGGCGGCCGGCGCGGCGGTCGCGGCGTTCTCGGCGGGCTCTGCAGTGGCGGCGCCCGCCAGAGGCCGCTTCATCGACAAGCGAGGTCCGCAGGGGCTCATCCTGTTCACCGCTGCCCATGCGGGCGCCGCGGGAGCGTTCGTCTCGGCGTGCGTCCTGCGGGCCCCCACGGTGACGCTTCTGGGCACCGCCGGGCTCGCGGGGATTGTCGCGCCGCCGTTGATCGCGACGGCCCGGGCAACGTGGACCAACATCGCCGGGCCCGACCTCGTAAGAGCCGCCCACGCCCTCAACGCGAGTCTTGCCGACCTCGGCCAGCTCGTCAGCCCGGGCCTCACGGGGATCCTCGCCGTCGCCATTTCGCCGAGCTGGGCGCTGGCGATCCTGATCGCGGCCGCGTCGTTGGCGGGTGTGATCGTCGCCCTCACCGGGCGTCGTCAGCTGCCGAGCCCGCAGGCGTTACCGCGGCGGCGCTTTTGGGGTGTCATCACGGAAAGCTCGGCTTTGCGCACGCTCGTGGCGTGCGATGTGGCCGCTGGGCTCTGGGCCGGTGGCTTGGAGGTCTCGGTCACTGCGCTGGCCTCCCATCACGGGGCGGCCGAACTGGCGGCGCTTCCACTCTCGGCGATGGCGGTTGGCGGGATCGTCGCCTCGCTGTGGGTCGGCTCTCGGTCGGCGTCACCCGCTCCGGACCGGCGTTATCTCGCCGGGTCGCTTCTCGTCGGCGCCGCGCTGCCCTTGACACTCGTCGAACCGTCGCTGCCGAGTCTCACGGCCATCGCCGTGGTAGCCGGAGCCGGATATGGCGTTCTGGGCGTGGCCCTATTTGAGCTGCTCGATCACGTTGTGCCACCGGCCCGCGCGGTCGAGGCGTTCACCTGGCTGACCACCGCGCAGGCGGCTGGGTCTGCGGCCGGCGCCAGCCTGGCCGGCACGCTGGTGCGAGACGGCACCACGAGGGCCTTCGCCCTGGTGGCGATCTGCGCAGCGGCCGCCGCAGGGATCGCGATCGCTCGCCGATCGACGCTCAGCACATCCAGCTCGCATGTGTAGAGCGACGGCCACGCGCGCGGGGTGAGCGCAGTCGTGCGCTAAGCTCGCGCCGCTTTGGACGATCGCCGTCGGACAGGTCCCGAAGACCGGGACATCCGCTCCTCAGTCCAGCAACTGAGATGGTTCCATCAGATTGACCTGGGCCACGGGGTCATCACTCCCGGCGAGGACGAGTCTGAGCGCAAGCTCGCCCAGATCCGGCTGCCCGATCGACTGGATGGCTGGTC
>DASXCN010000606.1:0-3040 GCA_036491155.1 Solirubrobacteraceae bacterium
TCGGCGACGCAGTAGCCGCCGATCTCGCCGCGATCGCCCATCACGATGACCATCTCGCCCTCGTAGTCCAGGCGGTGCACCACCTCGGGGCAGACGATCGGACCGCCGGGGGGCGCCACGCAGCCGCTCACCTTGACGAACACCACCGGCTGCTCGGGCGCGGTGCCGCCCATCTCAGCGATGTGGTCGGCGTAGTTGAGGCCGATGGCGTAGATCGTGCCCGGCTCGGGGATCGGCGCCAGCAGCCTCACGTCGGCCAGGGGCCAGGTCCCGCCCGACGGGCCCGGCACACGGCCGGCGGCCATGACCTCCTTGACCCCGTCGGCGCCGCCGAACGCGACCACGCGCTCGTCGTCCTGGAGGAATCCTGACAGCGCGCCCATCTGCCCGGGCGCTTCAAAAGTCACCAGCCTCATCGCTGCCCAGCGTATCCGAGAGGCGCCGAGCGGCGAGCGCCGGGGCGGTCAGTCGAGCTGATACTCGCCGCGGGCCACGACGACCGCCGTGCCGCCGACCAGCACCCTGTCGATCCGCTCGGCTGTGCCGTCCGCCTGCGCGTAGAGCGTCGAGGCGCGGCCGATCTCGGCGCCCTGGAGGACCTCCACGCGCTCGCCGAAGCCCACGAGGCCGTGGCGGGCGAGGTGGACGGCGAGCGGGCCGGCCGCCGAGCCCGTGGCGGGGTCTTCGGCGACGCCGAGCCCGGGGCCGAACATGCGCGTCTTCACGCGCGCGCCCTGGGCGGCAAAGCAGCTGACCCCGACCGCGCCAAAGCGGCCCAGCGCGCCGATGTCGGGGGCCAGCGCGGCCACCGCGGCCTCGTCGGGCAGGCACACATAGGCGTGGCGTACGCCGTTGTCGTAGACCTCCACAGGGAGTTCGGAGCGCTGTACTCCGACCGCCGCCAGCACCTCGGCGGCGTGCTCGAACGCAGTCCACGTCGGCACCGGCTGCTCCATCTCGCCGTAGCTGATCGCCCCCTCGCTGCGCGTGAGCGTCACCGGCACGACCCCCTGAGCGCACCGCAGGCGCACCACATCGAGGCCGAGTCCGCCGCCCACCACGTACGCCGTCCCCAACACCGGGTGCCCGGCAAAGGGGAGCTCCAGGGCGGGAGTGAAGATCCGGATCCGCGCGTCGCAGTCGCCGTTGCCGGCGGGAAGCACGAACACCGTCTCTGACAGGTTGAGCTCGCGCGCGGCGCGCTGCATCCGCTCGCCGTCGAGGCCCTCCGCGTCCTCGAACACCGCGACCTGGTTGCCCTGCAAGGGGACGTCGGTGAAGACGTCGGCGACGACGTAGCGGCGCACGCCCGGTTCAGTCCCCGAGCGCCTTGGCCAGCAGCCGGTGCAGGGTGGCGCGCTCGGACGCGCTGAGGGAGCCCAGGACCTCGTCCTCGACGCCCTCGCGGGCGCTCTGGGCGCGCTGAAAGACCTCGTGGCCATGCTCGGTGACCTCGACGAGATGGCGGCGGCGATCGGCAGGGTCGCGGACGCGCCGGATGAGTCCCTGGCCCTCCATCTCGTTGAGCAGCAGCACCGTGTTGTTGGCGTCGATGCCGAGGATCTCCGAGAGTTGCTGCTGGGAGATGCTGCCGGGATCAGCGACGTAGGACAGGGCCATGAAGTGGCGCATGCTCATGCCCAGCAGCGACTCCGGCGTCTTGCGATAGACGGACTTCGACAGTCGGGAGAGGAGGGTGATGGTGCCGCGTGCGCTGGTGACCGCCACGGCGCGAGCGTATCAGCGCCAATGAGCATCAGCCAACAAGTGATGATCCCTTATGCAATGATGTTCTTGTGACTGACGATTCCCGCCTTCATTCGCCCCGAGCCCGATGGATCGCGCTCGTGGTGGTCTGCCTCGGCCAGCTCATGAGCATCGTCGACGGCACCATCGTCAACGTGGCGCTGCCGCAGATCCAGCGCGAACTGCATTTCACCCAGTCCAACCTCACCTGGGTCCTCAACGGCTACCTCATCGCCTTCGGCAGCTTCCTGCTGCTCGCCGGACGGCTCGGCGACCTCATCGGCCGGCGGCGGATCTTCCTCATCGGGGTCACCGGGTTCACGCTCGCCTCGGCGGCGTGCGGGTTGGCGGACTCACAGGGCGTGCTCATCGTGGCTCGGTTCATCCAGGGACTGGCCGGCGCCGGCGCGGTGGCGGCGATCGTGGCCATCATCACCGCGGAGTTCCCCTCGCCCGGGGAGCGCGCCAAGGCGATGAGCATCTACACGCTGGTCATCTCGGGCGGCGCGTCGCTGGGCCTCATCGCCGGCGGTGTCATCACCGAGGCGCTGAACTGGCACTGGATCTTCTTCGTCAACGTCCCGGTGGGCATCGCCACCGTGCTGCTCGGCCGCGTGTGGATCGTGGAGAACGTGGGCCTGGGCATCGGTCGCGACATCGATGTGCTGGGCTCGGTGCTCATCACCGCGTCGCTGATCATGGGCGCCTACGCCATCGTCACCGCCAGCTCCGACGGCTGGGGCTCAGCACACACGCTCGGCTTCGCCGCCGGGTCACTGGCGCTGCTGGGCGCCTTCGTCGCGCTGGAGGCGCGGCTGCGCAACCCGATCATGCCGCTGCGCGTCTTCGCCATCCGCGGGCTACCGAGCTCGAGCGCGATCCGGGGGCTGCTCATCACCGGCATGTTCGCCACCTTCTTCATCGGCGTGCTCTACCTGGAGCGGATCCGCGGCTACAGCTCGCTGACCACCGGCCTGGCCTTCCTGCCCCAGACCATCCTGCTGGCCGCGCTGTCGATGGGGCCGATCGCCTGGCTGGTCACCCGCTTCGGCCCGCGCCCGCCGCTCATCGCCGGGCTGGTGTGCGCCACCGCGGGGCTGGCGGTGTTCTCCACCATCGGCCTCCACACCGCCTACGTGCCCACTCTCCTGGGCGCGGTGCTGCTCATCGGCCTCGGCGCGGGGATGGCGTTCATGCCGCTGCTGACGATCGCCATGGCCGAGGTTCCGCCGGCCGACGCCGGCCTGGCCTCCGGGATCGTCAACACCTCGCTCCAGGTCTCGGCGGCGATCGG
>DASXCN010000607.1:0-2078 GCA_036491155.1 Solirubrobacteraceae bacterium
CCAGAGCGCACACCCGGGAATCTCGCGGGGTGCGCTTCAGATCGCGCGTCATGTTGACACTTCAGAGCGCACCGGCGGTGAGCGGGTGGCGTGCGCTTCAGAATGTCAAGACTGAGCTGTCGGTACGAAGACGCCCCCGGCGTGCGCGCGATAGTGCCGATCATAGTGACGGCCCAGACGCCACACTCTTTTCAGATCGTCGAGGGGTGCCTCGGTTTGGCCGGCCTCAGCCGCCGTCGCGCATCGAGACGATGCCGCCCAACGTGCCAACGTACTCCTCACCGTTGCGGGCGATCGCGATCCCGGCGTAGTTGTTGTTGTAGCCGGCGCCGGTCCCCGCGAGCCGGCGGTAGACGGTGTGACCGGTGCGGAAGTCGATCGCTGTGAAGTACCACGGATCGGAGCTGACCGAACCCTTGGTGTAGGTGTAGATGAGCCCGGTGGCCTCAGACAGCTTGGAGACCACCGTGGGCGCCGCATCGGTGGTGTTGGTCCACACCGTGTGGCAGCCGCGGCCGTCGCGATCCACGTCCACGCGGGCAAAGCCAGGCGTGGTGACACCGCCGTTCTCGGTGACGGTCGGGCCCGTGTAGCCGTAGTTGTTCTCGACCAGCATCGAGCGGCCGGCCACCATCAGCGAGTTCTCGGTGTCGCTCGCGCCCCGGCCGAACACCGGCACCTTGCACACCAGCCGCCGTCCCCGCGGGTGAACCGCCGTGCGGTAGACGACGATGTCCATGGGGTCGGCGTTGTCCGTGACACTGACGTAGCCGCCCGCCATCACCGTCGGGGTCGTCCCCGTCCCGGCGTCGACCTGCCCGGGCTTGGCGATACCGCTGTTGGGATAGCGCACCGACCAGGTGACCAGGGGCACGCCGCCGCGGCCGACGGCGAAGCGGTAGAGCCTGCGATCGGAGGCGATGAACGCGCCACCGTGCTGGTCGGTGGCGAACGAGTTCTCGATCTCCCCCACGCTACCGTGGCCGACGCGCACGACGTGCACCGCACCGCTCGACAGGTTCAGGGTGCCCACCACGCCGTCGGTCTTGGCCACGAACCACAGCAGCCCGTGCGAGTCGGGCAGCGCCGAGGTGATCTCCTCTGAGGCGGTGAGCACGGCGCTGAGGTCGTAGTCGCGCACCTGGTGAAAGCCGGTGCCGTCGGGCGTCTCGGCGATGACGAGGATGTGGCGGGTGGTGGTGGCGGTGACCACCTCGCCGGCGGCGTCCAGGTAGAAGTAGCCGCCCGCGCCGAAATCCTGAAACGGCGAGCCCCCGGCGGGCAGGCTCTGGCGCGGCGGAAGATCGAAGGTGGACAGCGTGGCCAGCGTGTTCGGGTCAAGCAGGTACAGCTCGGGACCCGAGAGCCCGACGCAGACCGAGACGATCCGCCCGCGGGCGTCAAAGGTGATGGAGCCGCAATCGTGGGCCAGCAGCGCCGAGTTCACCACGGGGTCGCGCCCGAGCGGGCCGGCCCAGGTGTACGCGTCGGTCTGCCACGCGTCGTCGTGGATCTCCGAGACGCCGTTGGCCGCCATGGACCGGTTGTGGGGCACGCGCCCCACCCCGCGGATCGGGTGCGGGGTGGCCGGCGCGCCGCTGAACGCGGGCGCGGGTGGCACGTCGGGCGAGGGGATCGGCGCCGGCGGGACCGGCAGAACCGAGAGCGCGCCGGCGCTGGCCGCCGTGCCCAGGTACACACAGCAGCAGCAGACCGCGACGAGGGCGGGGGCCCTCAGCCGGCGCACGGGTCTCGCCTCAGCCTCTGACGGCGCTCATACGCTCCGCGCCTCGCGTTGCAGCACGTCCCAGGCGTGGCGGACGTCGGCCTCCGTGGTGCTCATCTGGCCGACGGCCAGCCGCAGCACGTAGTGTCCGCCCAGGGCGGCGTGGGAGAGGAAGATCTCGCCGCTCGCATTGGCGCGCCGCAGCAGATCGCGGCTGCGGTCGTCCTCGCCCGCCAAGCGAAAGCAGACCAGCGAGAAGTGGCGCGGCGCGCACAGCTCCCATCCGGGCTCGGCGGCCACCCAGCTCTCGAAGAGCTCAGCCAGCGCCACCCCGCGGCGGATGTGCTCCTGC
>DASXCN010000608.1:0-3677 GCA_036491155.1 Solirubrobacteraceae bacterium
GACACCATCTCCGGCAGCGTCTCCTGCAGCGTGTAGGACTTGATCCCCGCGCTGCTGGTCTTCGTGGCGATGTAGATCCCCACCGCGGCGGCCACCAGCGCCACCACGGTTCCCAGCCCTGTCCTCAGCCCGCGTCTCATCCGCAACACCCCCTGGTCGGGCGCAGCATATAGCCGCGTCGCGGTCAGGTGACAGCGGCGGTGCGCCACCCCTCGGCGTACTCCGTGCGCGCGGTCACCGAGTACGGCACGGGGCTGACCACGGCGCGCACCTCGATCTGCTGGTGGGGCTCCACCGTGGTCTTGCGCGAGCCGCCGCCGGGCTCGCCCCACAGGAGCGTCACCTCGGTGCCGATCTCCACGCGCGGGTCGATAGTGGCCAGTGACAGCGCGCGCTTCTCGTTGGCGCTGTAGCCGCTGAACATCGAGTAGCCGACCACGTTGCCGTCGCGATCCAGGACGGAGTCGAAGTTCGAGGAGCCATAGTTGGCGATGGGCAGGTCAAAGAACTGGTAGGAGTCCCCGTCGACGTCGAACAACGACGCGAAGATCTTGGCCACGTCCTCGCCGTCCCATGCGAGCGTCACCTTGTGGCGCTGGGAGTCGGCGTCGAGCTCGGACAGCGCGTCGCGCCCGATGAAGTCATGGTCGAACTTGACGAAGGGGCCGTACCCCAGCTCCCAGGGGTTGGTGTAGTAGTCCTCGACGTCGTCGGAGACGAAACTGCCCGCCAGCGCGTTGGTGGCCTCGTAGCTGTCGGCGCCCAGCCACTCCCGGTAGCCGCGGATCGCCTCGCCGGTGTAAATGGCGGGCAGCGGCGACGGGATCCAGCCTGACTCGAGCGTGTTGGACGCGTACGCGCGAGCGCCGCAGGGCTCCATGCCGAACTCGCGCCCGGCCTCGAGGATTGCGCCGCGGATCTCGTCATAGCCCTCGTAGGGTCCCCACAGCTCCAGGCCGGGGGCGCCGGCCATCCCGTGACGCAGCGTGCGCACGCGCTGACCGGCGACGTTCATCTCGGCCATGCGGAAGAACTTGAGCTGCTCCAGCGGGCCGCCATTGACCTTCTCGATGACCTGCCAGGCATTCGGCCCCTGGATCTGAAAGCGCCAGAACGCGCGGGTGACGGCCTTCCCGTAGGGGCGCGAGGGCGAACGGTCGTCCTTCTCGATCTCGACGTCGTAGCCGCCCGTCTCGGCCTGGTAGGCGAGCCAGTTGGCCACCGGCGCGCGCCCGACCCAGACGTACTCGTCTTCGTCGAGATGGAAGAGGATGCCGTCACCGATTACGTTCCCCGCCGGCGTGCACGGGACGAACTGCTTGGCCATGTTGACCGGGAAGTTGGCGACGCTGTTGATGCCGGTGTCGGAGATGAGCTTGATCGCCCCCGGTCCGCGCATGAACAGGTTGGCCATGTGATGCGTCTGGTCAAAGAGGACGGCGGTCTCACGCCAGGCGCGCTGCTCGCGGCGCCAGTTGGTGAACTCGTAGGGCACCACCGGATAGATGTAGGCGCCGATCTGCGAGTTGCGCAGCAGCTCGACGGGGTTGCCCGACGCGTCGAGGACTTCTTGCAGGTTGCTCGGTGTCATGACGTCTTTCTCCTTTTTACTGGGGCGCTGCGGTCGGCTCTACGCCGACCCCTGCTCGGGCTCGGCGAGGCGCAGGGAAGCGGCCGGCGGGGCCGCTTCTCCGGCGCGGTTAGCGCTCGCGTCGTCATGAGCGCGCTGCCACCGCCAGGTCTCGAGCAGCTGGTTGAACGTGAAGATGTGAAAACCCGCGATGTGGAGCTGTGGGTCATCGACCGCACCGGCGAGCTTCGCATAGAGATTGTCGGCTGTCGATCCTTTGGACAACAGCGCACGGATCCCACGCTGCTTGCGCAGAAAGGACAGTGACGGGCCGACCCCGATCCGCGCCGAGAGCTCCAGCAGGTGGGCGCGCGACACCTTCCCGGGCATGCCGATGAGCACCGGGAGCGTGGTGCCGGCGGCGCGCAGGCGTGAGATCCAGGCCAGCAGCGCGTCAGGGTCGAAGCACATCTGCGTGACCACGTAGTCGGCGTGGCGGCTCTTGTCGGCCAGCGCCTGCGCCAGCGCCTCGTCGGCGATGGCGGGATGGCCCTCGGGATAGCCGGCGATGCCGATCATCCGCGGTCGCAGCGGGTGGCGGGCGATCACCTCGACGAGCTCGACGGCCGAGGAGTAGGCGCCGAGCGGCGGGTCAGCGTCGCCGCCGATGACAAACGCGTCATCGACGCCCGCGTGGGCCATCGCGGAGAGGATCCGGTGAAGGTGGGCGGGGTCTGAGACCATGCGCGCCGCGAGGTGGACGGTCACCCGATGGCCGAGCTCGCACAGGCGGGCGGCCACCTCGAGGGACCGGTCGGGCCCGTGCTTGGGCGAGCAGGTGACGGTGAGGTGGACGGGCTCGGGCAGGCGCGCCGCCTCCTCCAGGCTCCGCGCGAAGGGGAGGACCTCAAACCGGGCAGCCGTGAGCGCAGGGGCGACGTTCTGTGTGTCCACCACGTGAAGCGTCGCGAATGCGACCGGCCCGCGTCACTCTCAAAGGTTCAGTTTTCTCCTACCGTTTGGGTGAGTGAGCTCAGCGATCGTCATCGGCGCCGGTCCGGGCATCGGCCTGTCGGTGGCCCGGCGGATCGCCCGCGAGGGGATCCCGGTCGGGGTCATCGCGCGCGGCGAGGCGACGGTCACGCTGGCGGTGGACGCCCTGTCTGGTCACGAGGTCCACGGGGTCGCGGCGGACGCCACGGACGAGGCGGCACTGCGCGGGGCGCTTGACGAGATCACCGATCGTCTGGGACCGCCCGATCTGCTGGTCTACAACGCCGCTCTGATCCGCGCCGACGCGATCGGCGAGCTCAGCGCGGGCCAGCAGCTGGATGCGTGGGCGGTCAACGTCGTGGGCGCGATCACGGCCGCGGCGCACGTGGGGCCCGGAATGGCGGCACGCGCAGGGGGGACGATCGTGATCACCGGCGGAATGCCCGAGCCGGACCCCGCCGACGTCAGCCTCTCACTCGGCAAGGCCGGGGTTCGGACGCTGGTGGGGCTGCTGCATGGCACCTATGGCCACGCCGGGGTTCATGCCGCGAGCGTGACCGTCCTGGGCGAGGTCGCGCCCGGCACCGCGTTTGACCCCGACGAGATCGCCGAGGACTACTGGCGTCTGCACGTTCAGCCGCGCGTTGCCTGGGAGCACGAGATCGTCCACGGGCCGGGGCGGCAGGGCCGGTAGCCTCGTCCCGGTGACCTAGACGCGCGGGCCGGTGCAAGCGCGCGCGCCGCCGTTCGCCAGCGCGGCGAGCCGCCGGCCAACGTCGTCCATGAGCTCGTCGCCGGCAGTCGTCACCCGCAGGTAGCCCGGGAGACCGAACTCGGTCCCGGCCCGCACGAGAATGCCCTCGCGCGCCAGTGCCTCGGTGATGCGCAGGTCGTCGTCCCCGGCCAGGTCCAGGAGCACGAAGTTGGCGTCTGAGGGAACGGGACGGATCGCGGTCTGCGCCAGGGGCCGGCTCAGCGCCCGGCGCGCCCGGGCCACCTGGTCGCGCCGCGCGGGCAGCTGGTCGGCGCGGCGCAGGCTGGCCAGACCCGCCGCCAGGGCGGCGACGTTGACGTTGAAGGGCTCCTGCACCGCGTTGACATGGGCCGCGAGCGC
>DASXCN010000609.1:0-9019 GCA_036491155.1 Solirubrobacteraceae bacterium
AGGGCGTCGCCGACGGGGATGTCGAGCAGGCGTCCGGTGCGCTTGACCGTGTCGCCCTCGGAGATCTTCTCCCACTCCCCGAAGAGCACGGCGCCCACGTTGTCGGACTCGAGGTTCAGCGCCAGGGCCGTCACGTCGTGAGGCAGTTCCAGGAGCTCGAAGCTCATGCAGTTCTCGAGGCCGTGGACGCGGCAGATGCCGTCGGCGACCGACAACACGGTCCCGACCTCGGTCAGCTCAGCCTCGGAGGTGTCGAGGCCCTCGATCCGGCTCTTGAGAATCGACGTGATCTCATCGGGTTTGATCTGCATCTCGTTAGGTTGCTCCCTTCACAGGCGTGGCCCTACGCCTGCGCCACTTGCTTTCGAAGTTGTTCCAGACGGTTCTTGATCGAGGCGTCGAGGACGACGTTGCCCACTCTCAGCACTACCCCGCCGAGGATGTCGGGATCGACCTCGGCGGAAACCTGTACCTGGCGGTCGACCTGACGGCCGATCCGGTCGCCCAGGGCCTTGACCTCGTCCTCATCCAGCGCGATCGCGCTCGTGATCTGCACCGGCAGCAGCTTGCGCGCCTCGTCCCAGAGCGCGTTGTACTCGGTGCGGATCCGGAAGATGGCCGGCATCCTGTGGCGCTCGATGAGCGCCTCCAGGAAGTTGGTGAACGCCGGACTGGCGCCGGTGACCGCGCGGTGCAGGCCGTCCTCCTTGTCAGCGACCGAGAAGTACGGCGAGAAGAAGAACTGCATCAACTCGCGACTCTCCGACATCGTGTCGGCGAACTCGCCCAGCTCATCGTGGACGCGATCGAGCGTGTCCTGCTCAGACGCGACCTCGAACAGGGCGCGCGCGTAGACCTGGGCGATCTCTTCCATCTAGTTGCGTTCCGCCTCCGACGCCAGGGCGCTGAAGTCCAGTTCGGACAGGGCGTCCTCGACGAGCCGGCGCTGGTCGTCGTCGGTCAGCGTCTTCCGCGTCACCTTCTCGGTGGCCATGACGGTCAGGTCGGCGACTTCGCGGCGGATCTCCTGGATCGCCCGGCGGGTCTCGGTCTCGATGTCCCGGCGGGTCTGCTCCAGCAGTTGCTCACGCTTGGCGTTGGCCTCCTCCTGGGACCGGCGCTCGTGAGACTCCCCCGCGCGGCGGGCGCGAGAGATGATCTCCTCGGCCTGGTCGCGGGCCTCCTTGAGGCGCTCCTGGTACTGGGCCAGGATCTCATCGGCCTGGTGGCGCACCTGCTCGGCGTGGTCGATCGACTCCTCGATCGCGTGCTGGCGTTTGTCCAAGGCCTCGGAGATGCGCGGGAAGGCGAGCTTCCACAGAATCAACATGGAGAATCCGAACAGCAGCAGGGTCCAGATCATCAACCCGACGTTGGGCGTGATCAGGAACGAGCCGCCAGAGGCGGCGATGACCGGGGCGGGCATCGCTACTTCAGCACCCAGGAGAGCAGGCCGGCGACCAGGCCGTAGAAGAAGGTCGCCTCGGTCAGAGCGAAGCCGAGCCACTGGATCTGGGTGATCTCGTCGCGCATCTCCGGCTGGCGGGTCACCCCCTCGATGACCTTGCCGAAGATGATCCCGATGCCGACGCCGGCACCGACGGCACCCAGTCCGCCTCCGATCCCGATGCCGAGCCCGGCGCTGATGGCGCCGAACGAGAGGAGGTGTGTAAGCGCTAGCACTGTGAGGTCAGCTCCTTCTTGGTTTTAGTGATGAGTAACCGCGCCGCTGATGTAGATGGCGGCGAGGGTCGCAAAGATGAATGCCTGCAGCGTTGCCACCAGGCCCAACTCGAACAGGTAGAGCAAGATCGCAAACGGCAGGGTGAACCAGCCGAGGAAGGACAATCCGAGCAGCACCGCGAGTCCGCCGGCCATGAACAGGATGATCAGGTGGCCGGCCAGGATGTTGGCGAAGAGTCGGATGGTGAGCGAGAGCAGCCGCATGAACGTGGAGATGACCTCCAGCGGGAAGATCAGCAGCAGGATCGGCCCGGTGACGCCGCCCGGGATCAGGCTCTTGAGATAGCCGATCGGGCCCTGGGCGCGGATGCCCACCCAGTTGAAGGCGATGAACACGACCAGGGCGAGGATGAGCGGCACCGAGATGTTGGCGGTCGCGGCGTAGAGCGCGAAGGCCGGGATATGGGCACCGAAGATGACGACTTCCTGGCCTGAGTTGGTCGGCAGCGGGATGTACCCGATCAGGTTGTTGAACCAGATGAAGAGAAACAGCGCGCCGAGGAACGGAAACCACTTCGCGGCCATCGAATCGGGCATGTTCCCGCGGGTGATGTTGTCGCGCATGAGCGAGAAGAGCGCCTCGACGGCGGTCTGGACCTTGTTGGGCCGCTGGTGCATCCGGTCGGCGATCCACACCATCGTCACCACGGTGAGGATCGTGGCGAGGATGAGGTAGAGAACCGCGCGGTTGATGCTGAAGACGCCGAGATGGAGCCAATTGTCGAGCTTGAACTCGTTCTGGACCTGGAAGGAGTGGTTCTGGTGGCCGAAGCCGAAGAGGATGATCAGGACCACAATCCCGGCCACGTAGAAGCCGGTGATGGCCCAGAGGAGCTTGCGGGTGCTGGTCATCGCGACCCCGGGCGGGTGGCGGCGGACATGGCCAGCGAGATCGTGTAACCGAAGACGACGACCGCCAGGCAGGTGATTCCCGCGTCCCGGCCGCCGGCGTCGCGAGCGACGATCACGGCGATGGCCAGCACGAACAGGCGCGCGAACATGTGGGCCATCCGCAGGCCAATCTGACGCTGGGCGTCGGCGCGCTCGATGACTCGATCGATGCCCAGACCGGCGGCGCGCAGCGCGATCCACGCGCCCGCGCCAATGGCATAGCCCGACGCGGGCACGCCGATCAGGAGCATGATCGGAGCGGCGACCACCAGCACGATCACGTCGAAGAAGGCGAGCGCGCTCATGGGTGGCCGCTCAGTAACCGCGGAAGCGCCTAATGACAAGGTAGATCCCCACCAGGAAGCCGATCAGAAAGCCGGCGACCCCGCCCGCCAGCGCTCCCCCGAACAGGGCCCCAATGCCCGCGCCGATGGCCACGAACAGGAGATTCGCCGAAAGGAGAAAGGCCCCGGCTCCGGCTACGTCCTTGCCGGTCAATCGGGGAGGGCTGCTTTTTTGCATTGGGTCTGCTGAAGCTGCTTGGCAAGCTGGCGTACTGGGTCGAGGGGGCACAGGCTATCGGCGCAATACCAACAGGCGTCGCCTGCATTTCAGCGCCGGAGCGGGCAGCGCGCCACTACCAGAAGGGTAGTGGAGAGCCGCCTTTGGTTAGAGGGAGGTTAGCGTGCCCGCGCCACCTCGCGCGTGCCCATTGACGGACCTGTTCGCGGCAGTTCAGGCTTGGGGATCTGACCCTCGGCCCGCATCGCCGCGAGGCCCGCTCGCGGCAGTCCGAGAGGCCCCTGGTAGACCAGGTAGCGAGGCTGCCAGCGCGGAAAGAACTTGGCGTTGAACCGGTACAGGCTCTCGATCTGAAAGAACCGGTTGCCCAGGGCGATGAGCCTGCCCAGGGCCCGCTCGGCCGGGCGCTCGGGGCTGTGGATCCACCGGGCGAAGGCCGCGAAGTTGAGAGACATCTCATCGACGCCGCGCTCGCGCAGGAGCTCCACCGCGCTGACGACCATGAACTCGGTCAGGCCGTTGGGCGTGCGAGGGTCGCGGCGCATGAACGACAAAGACATCGCCGCACGCCCGAAACACGGGACGAAATGCAGGACGCCGCGCACGGCGTGGTCCTCGTCGCGTGCCAGGACGACGAGCGTGTCCTCGCCGTGGTCGCCGTGCAGCGAGTCCATCGCCATCGAGAAGCCGCGCTCGGGGGCCCCCTCCCGGCCGCTCTCGAGCACCGTCTCGACCTCGGCGGCCACTGGGGGCTCGAGCTCGGATACGCGGTGAAGCTCGGCGGTGTAGCCGGCCTTGCGCAGGCGGCTGACCGATTGGCGGACCTTGCGAATCGGCCGCCCCCCCAACGAGAACTCCCCCACCTCGATGATCGCCTCATCGCCGAGGTACATCGTTCGCAGGCCCAGCCGCTCCCACAGCGGGAGCAGCCGCTGGCTGGCGCCGACCGCGGCCAGCTTGAGCCCGCGGGTCGCGGCGAAGCTCTTGAGGTCACTGAGCAGGCCGGGCAGGGCAGCGTCGGGCCCCACGGGATCTCCCGAGAGCAGCAACACCCCGTTCTCGACCCGGTAGCCGACGAACGCGGAGCGGTCGGGGCTGAAGAAGTAGTGCTTGTCGGCGCGCAGCTTGAAGAACGACAGCGTGTCGGAGCCGTGGGCGCGCACGAGCTCTGCGGCCGCGCGCCGGGCGGCGGGACCGGGGAGCGCCGCCGGGCCCGCGAGCGGCCGGAACACCACATAGGCGATGGCCAGCAGCGTTCCGATCTCGACGAGGTGGACGCCCAGCGGGACCCAGGCGAACGCGTGGTGGCCGATCGCGTGCTGCTCGAAGCGCAGCGGCCCCGGCTGCCACGCCAGCAGGTCTGCGGTTTCGCGGACCACCGAGCTCAGCGACGGGTGGCCCTCCGACACCCAGGCCGCGAGAGCGGCCAGGCTCAGGCCGAAGGCGCCCAGCAGCGGTACCCGCCAGATCGAGCTGCGTAGCGTGATCGCGTCGTGCTCGACGCGGAACTCGGTGGCGCTGGCGAACAGCATCGCCGCCGTGGCCCACGTGAGCACGGTCTCCTCGACATCGAGGCCCTTAAGCAGGTCCAGGACGCCGAGCGCGAGCATCAGCCCGATGGCCGTCTGCCAGGCCCGCCGCCGGCGCTTGACCAGGTAGGGGCTGACCAGCAGCAGCGCCGCGCCCGCCGGCAGGGCGAAGGCGTGAAACAGCCTGACCGCCTCGACGGGTTCGACGTCCAGCAACAGCCGGCCGCGCCAGCGGATGTTGGGGGTGACCGCCGAGGCGACGTTGACCAAGCCGACGAGCGCCGCGGCGATGGCGGCCAGCGCAGGGGTGCAGCGTGCGGTGCCTTGGCGGATACGGGACATACGAGAGAGCGCCGGCTCTGCGAACAGCGCGCGGGGCCAAATGGCCTGACGGTGCGACGCCAGCCGGACCGGCGTGTCACCGGAATCTACCGCGTCACTCGGCGGCGGTTACGCTCGCGACCGTTGGCGTTGTGTTTGCCCTGCGCGAGGCCATCTCGTGGCCGGGATCGCGGCGCACGGGCAGCAGCAGGCTGAGCGCGAGCGCGGCCACGGGGAAGACGACGATGAGCTCAAACACCGCGCGCAGCCCCTCCGTGTCGGCCAGGATGCCCAGCAGCGGCGCGGCGATGCCTCCCATTCCCACCGACAGCCCGATGGTCACGCCGGAGGCGACGCCGAGGCGCCCCGGCAGGAACTCCTGCCCCATGACGATCGTGACGGCGAAGGTGGCGATGGTGGCGGCGCCGGCGACCGCGGCGAAGAGCATGGCCGGCCCCGGAGGCGAGATGAGGAACCCGACCGTGAGGAACGGCATCACGGCCATCGAGCCGATCAGCACCGACCGCCGGCCGAAGCGGTCGGCGAGCTGGCCGCCGACGAGGGTGCCGATCGCCCCGCCCACGAGCATCACCGTCAGCGCCGCGCCCGCAGTGCCCCGGCCGGTGTGCAGGTCGTGGATGAAATAGAGCGGGATGAAGGTGATGAAGCCGAAGTAGACGAACGACCGCAAGGCGATGACGACGGCCAGCAGGGTGAAGGGCCGCCATGCGTCCTGGTCTGCCGCGGCGGCCGATCGCTGCCGGCTGAGGTCGACTCGGAAGGTCTTCAGGCGCGGCAGCTCACGGGCAAGCACCACGCCCATCAGCGAGGTGGGCAGGATGACCAGCAGCGCCCCCGAGAGGCCGAAGGCGAGCACCAGCGGCGTGACCAGCGCCGGCCCCAGCGCAAAGCCGATGTTGCCGCCGACGCTGAACAGGCTCATTCCGCTCGAGCGGCGCGCGCCCGAGACGTAGTTGGCAAACCGTGAGCCCTCCGGGTGAAAGGCGGCGACGCCGATCCCGCTCACCACCACCGCCACGAAGGTCAGCCCATAGCTGGGCGCGACGGCGGCCAGCCCCACCCCGAGCCCACCGAGCACGGGTCCGAGCGGCATCAGCCCGGGCAGCGAGCGTCGGTCGGAGAGGTGGCCAAAGAGGGGCTGGATGACCGAGCTGGCGATCGTGGCGGCCAGGATGAGCGCGGACGCGCCGGCATAGCTGAGGTTGTCCTTGACGATGAGGAAGGGCAGCAGCGCTGGAATCGACCCCTGGCCGACGTCGGTGAACAGATGCCCGGCCGAGAGCATCGCCATCGCCCGCCGGTCCACTCCGGCGCTCACCGTCGCACGCCGGTCCACTCCGGCGCTCACCCCGCGTCGATCTCCCGGATCTTCTGGCGGACCTTCTGCTGCTTGTCGGAGAGCTCGGCGGCGAGATCGGTGAGCTCGGTGAGCCGCGTCTGGACGAGGGTCAGCTGACCGGAGATGTGGGTCAGCAGCTCCTCCAGGATCCGCCTGCGCTCGGCCGGGTCCTCGGTGTGGGCCAGCTCGTCGCGCAGGTGGGCGCGGGCGCTCTCGGCCTCGAGCAGCTGGGAGAGCTGCTCCAGCGACAGGCCCAGCAGGTCACGTAGGCGGATGATCTCCCGGACGCGGTCCACGTCGCCCTGGGTGTAGACGCGGTGCTTGCCCTGGGCGCGCTCGGGCGCGGTGTCCAGCAGCCCGATCTCCTCGTAGTAGCGGATCGTGCGCGGGGTGGTGCCGGTCAGCTCGGCTACCTCGCCGATGCGCAGCTGACGGTGGGCGGTCGCGCTCACGAGGTCGCCACTTGCGGCTCGCGGGGTTTCTCGGAGGCGGTGACGGCCACGTCCTTGGGGCGCGCCGCGGAGATGAAGGCCCCGACGATCGACACCGCGCACAGGCACCACAGGGCCGTGTGCATGTTGGAGATGAAGGGCACGAGCTGCTGGTTGGAGATGTGGTCGGCCAGGCCGGAGAACACGGCGAAGAGAGTCTTCTTGGGGACGGCCGAGGTGATGATTGCCAGGACGAAGGCGATCGAGATGACCGCCCCGGTGTTCTGCACCAGGACCCGGGCGCCGGCGGCGATGCCACGGCGATGCGGCGCCACCGTCCCCATCATGGCGGCGGTGTTGGGCGAGTTGAACATGCCCGACCCGATTCCGACGATGAACATGTAGATCCCGGGCCACACGTAGCTGGTGTCGCGCTGCAGCGTCGTCATCAATGCCAGGCCCAGCGCGGTGACGAGCATCCCCAGGACGGCAAGGGTGCGCGAGCCGCGGCGGTCCGCCCAGATCCCGGCCGCCGGCGAGGCGACGAGCATCCCCAGTGCCAGCGGGGCGAGCTTGACGCCGGCCAGGATCGGCGAGTCGCCCTGCACCCCCTGGAAGTAGAAGACGAAGACGAACATCAGCGCGAAGCGGGCCAGGCCGTTGGCGAAGGCGGCCCCCGACGCGGTCGCGAACAGCCGGTTGCGGAAGATCGAGAGGTCCAGCATCGGCGCTTTCTGGCGGCTCTCGATGAGCACGAACGCGGGCAGGAACACGACGGCGAGGATCAGAGCGGGGATGGTCAGCGGCGAGGTCCACCCCTCGATGCCGCCCTTGGAGATCCCGAAGACCAGGCCGGTGAGGCCGATGAGGAAGGTCAGCGTGCCCAGATAGTCAAACGAGCGATCCTCGGAGCGACCGGTGACCTCGTGCAGGACGTACCAGCCCCAGAGGCTCCCGGCGAGGCCGAAGGGCACGTTGAACCAGAACACCCAGGGCCACGAGATCGCCACCAGGGCACCGCCCAGCACGGGCCCGATGACCAGGCCGACGGCCGCCACCATGGTGTTGGTGCCCATGGCGAGTCCGAGTTGCTCCCTGGGGAAGGCATCGGTGACGATCGCCGCCGCGTTGGCGAACAGGAACGACCCGCCGATTCCCTGCAGGATCCGCCACAGGATGAGCTGCGTGCCGTCGGCGGCGAACCCGGCGCCCAACGACGCCGCGGCGAACACGACGAAGCCCATCACGTAGGCCTTCTTGCGCCCGAACTGATCCGACAGCCGGCCCGCGCTGAGCACCAGCACGGTCGAGGCGATCATGTAGACCAGGATCACCCACACCAGCTCCAGCAGGCTCGTGTGCAGGCTGCGCTCGAGGTCGGGCAGGGCAATGATCAGCGTGCCGGAGTTGATCGTCGCCAGCAGCATCCCCAGGCTTGTGCAGGACAGGGCCCACCACTTGTAGGAATCGTGCTCGGCGTTGACGCCGAGGCGGCGGCGGGCCGCTGGGCCTTCAGCCTTGGGAGCGTGTAGCACGGACAACTCGGACCTGCCTTCAATCGAATTCTTACGTAAACGTCAGAATAGCAGGCGAGTGGGTCACTCCTCGGGTTGCGGGCGGCGCACGGCGCGGCCGCGCGCCCCATTCCGCAGCGCTCCATTCCGGGCGGGGCGCACGGCCGGCGCGGCCGTGCGCCACTCCGCTCTCCTCCCTACGTGTGATGCCCCTTCGTGCGCGTGTGCGTCTGCTTGCGGTGCGCGGGCGGCTGGCGCAGGGTGAACCGGCGGTCGAGCACGCTGCGCTTGCCCTGCGTGATGGCCATCCGCACGCGCAGTGAGCGCGCCGCCTTGAGCAGCTTGCGCCCCCGCGCGTCGAGCCCGATCGTGATGGTGGCGCGCCGCCCCCCACGCAGGTTGATCTTGTGCCCGCCCAGTCCGACCTTGTGGCGGTGCTTGCCCTTGCCGGTCTCGATGAGGAGCGTGAGCCGGCCGGCGCACCGGGTGACCGCGGCCCCCTTGCAGGCGACCCGCACGCGCAGCTTGTCGTGTTTGACCACGCGAACGTGTCCCACCACGACCAGCCGGCCGGCGACCTTCCCCGGGGCCGGGGCCGGACCGGTGGGGCCCGGGTTGGTCGAGGCCGAGGACGCGCCGAGCATCACGCCGCCCCAGCCGTCCACCGCCGCGCACGTGTTCCCGGGCGGGCACGCGATGCCGAAGATC
>DASXCN010000610.1:0-1539 GCA_036491155.1 Solirubrobacteraceae bacterium
CACCGAGGTCATCGACGTGCCCTCGGCCGACTCCTACGGGCTCGAAGCCGACAACCTCGCCGCAGCCATCCGCGGCGCGGCTGTCCCGCTGCTGGGCCGCGCTGACGCCGAGGGCCAGGCGCGGGCGCTGGAGGCGTTGTATGCGTCGGCGGACTCCGGCGCACCGGCGCCCATACCGCGCTGACGGCGACCGCGCCCTTCCCCGCTGGTGTCGTCGCCGCGCTCAGGCGATCGACATCGAACCCGAGAAACCGTGACGCCGGCCGCCGGACGCGCCCACGCGCTCGGCATCCTGCGCTTCGCGCGTCGGGGCCTCGGCGGCGACCAGGTTGAAGCGAATCCGCACCTCGGTCCCGCCCGTGGCGCGAGACACGAGCGCGAAATCGTCGCTCACCTCGGAGATCAGCCCGAGCCCGAGCCCGAGCCCGGGGCGATCAGCCCGCGGCTTCAGGCCACAGCCGTCGTCGGAGACGAGGATCCACAGTTCCCCCGACGCAACTGCGGCGTTCACGTAGATGAGACCCGGGCCGCCACGGTAGGCGTGCAGCACCGAGTTGGTCATCGCCTCCGAGGCGGCCAACCGCACGGCGTCGATCTGGCTGGGCGTCGCACCTACCTTCGCGGCGAAGTCCGCCAGCTTCGCTCGCCCCTCGGCGACCGAACGCGGCGAGGCCTCGTAGGTCTCACTGAGATTCTGCGCAACGCTGTGCATAGGCGAACTTGTACCCGAAGGGCACTCAGATTAAGCACCCCGCCTTGCAGTCCGGCCGGTCGTATGAGACCGCATAGGATGCGCGGGTGCCCGTCGCCTGGACAAACCGGTGTCGAGCCGATGGCCAGCCCTAACGTCGCGCTCGTCACCCGCGCCGCCAGCGGGATCGGCCGCGCCGTGGCCACCCGAATGATCGGCGACGGATGGCAGGTGCTGGCCGTCGACCTGCGCCCCGACCCCGAGGGGCCGGGCACGCCGTTCGAGGCCGACCTGACCGACGGCGACGCCAACGCCGCGGCGGTGGCCGCCGCCCTGGAGCGCTTCGGCGCGCTGGACGCGATCGTCGCCGGCGCCGGCATCCAGCACGTCGCGCCCATCCAGGAGTTCCCGGTGGAGCGCTGGGAGACGATCCTCACCCTGATGCTGACCAGCCCCTTCCTGCTCGCCCGCCACGGGTGGGAAGCGCTGTCGCAGTCCGGCGCCGGGCGCTTCATCGCCATCGGCTCGGCGCACAGCCTGGTCGCGTCCCCCTACAAGGCCGCCTACGTCGCCGCCAAGCACGGCCTCCTGGGCCTCGTCAAGACGCTGGCGCTGGAGGGCGCCGAGCGCGGCATCGCCGCCACCGCGATCTGCCCCGGCTACGTCCGGACGCCCCTGGTGGAGGGACAGATCCCCGGCCAGGCGCGCGCGCACGGAATCTCGGAGGATCGGGCGCTGGAGGAGGTCATCCTGGCGCCGCAGGCGATCAAGGAGCTCATCGAGCCCTCCGAGGTGGCCGAGGTCGTGGCCTTCCTGGCGGGGCCGGCGGGGCGCGCGTTCACCGGAGT
>DASXCN010000611.1:0-6849 GCA_036491155.1 Solirubrobacteraceae bacterium
CCCGACACCACGTCACATGGGTGCGATACGGCGTGTCGAGCAGCCCGTCAGGGCCCACCAGGCCGCGCTCGGCCACGAGGTCCGCCACCGCATCCAGCAGTCGCCGGCGCGGAGCATCCTCAAGCAGAGCGACGAAGCTCAGCGACGCGACCCGGGCCCGCAGCGTCTCAATGCTCACGCGCACGAGGTTGGGGAAGACCGCCTCCTCATAGGGCGAGAACAGTCCGGTCGCGGCCAGAGGCTCGCGCCAGTCATCTGAGCGGTCGCGCTCGACGCGGGACGCGTGCTGGGCGATCACTTCGCGCATCGCCACGATCCACTGCACCGATTCATCCCACTCGTTGCGCAGGACGGCGAGCCCGCCACCCGGCACCAGCACCCGGTGGATCTCCGCCGCCGCGACGGGAACGTCGAACCAGTGAAAGGCCTGGGCCACGAACACCGCGTCGACGCTGGCGTCGTCCAGCGGTATGTGCTCGGCGGTGCCATCGCGCACCTCGACTCCCGGGACCGCGCGCTCCAGCTGCTCGCGCATGCCCTTCAGCGGCTCGACGGCCACCAGCTCGGCGCCGAGTCCGAGCAGGGCCCGCGTCAGCTTGCCGGTCCCGGCTGCCAGGTCGACGACTACGCGCTCGGGCCCGAGATCCAGCTCGTCGGCCAGCCGCGCGATGGCGGCCTCGGGGTAGCCGGGGCGTCCGCGCTCGTAGTCGGCGGCGCCGAGCTGAAAGCCGCGGGCGGCCTCCTCGGGGATCGCGGTCACGGTGTCGCGGCGGGCGCGCTCTGCTCCCGCAGCCACGTGACCGTGTCGGCCAGCCCGTCGCGCAGGTCGATCCGGGCCTCCCAGCCCAGAAGCGCGCGCGCCTTCTCCACCGAGGGCCAGCGGCGCTGGACATCGACGTCGAAGCTGGGAAGGTGCTCGAAGGCGAGCTGGCCGGGATCCTCGCCGCAGGCCTCCCAGATGAGCGCGGCGATCTCCGCGACGGTGCGCTCTTCGGAGGCGGAGATGTTGAAGTCCTCGTTCTCGCCGGCGGGCGACGCCATCGCGGCGACGATCCCGTCGGCGATGTCGTCGACGTGGGTGAGCGTGCGCGTCTGCTCCCCCGAGCCGAAGATCTGCAGCGGCCGCTGGCCGGCCAGCACCTTGGCGATGAGGTCGGGCACGGCGTGGGCGATGCCGGGCTCGTCGCGGTCGGGCATCTCGCCCGGGCCGTAGGCGTTGAACGGGCGGCAGATCGTGTAGCGCAGGCCGTGCTGGTCGTGGGCCGCGCGTGTGTAGACCTCCCCGGAGAGCTTGGAGAAGCCGTAGGCCGAGCGGGGCGGTGCGCAGGTGTCCAGGTGGGCCTCGGCGGTGGGGAACTCGGTGGCGCGCTCAAACACCATCGAGGAGGAGACGTAGACCAGACGCGTCACGTCCTGCTCCACGGCGGCGTGGACGATCGCGCCGGTCAGCGCGTTGTTGACCTCGGTGAGGGTGAACGGGAGCTTGTGGAAGTTCGCGATTCCGCCGACGATGGCCGCCAGGTGGATGACGTGCGTGCAGCCGGCCAGCGCCTCGCGGGCCACGTCGAGGTCGCGCAAGTCGCCCCGGCGCAGCTCACACCCTTGGCGCATCCAGTCGGGCGCGGCGCGGTGGTCGGCGACACGCACCTCGAACTCCTTGTCGCGCAGCAGGCGCCGCACGACGGCCGAGCCGATCGTGCCGGCTCCGCCCGTGACCAGCACCCGCGCCATCAGTGAGCGGCGTCCGGGGACGCGTCGACGCCCGCGGAGCCATGCAGCAGCGCCGCGGTCTCGGCGGCGAACACGAAGACCTGGCCGGTGCCCAGACTGTCCCACGGATCGACCAGCAGGCAGTCCTCTGAGGCCAGGGCACGGATACGGCCCAGCGTGTCGGGCTGCTCGAACTGGGAGTGGTTGGTGGCCACGATGACCACGTCGGCGTCGCGCACGGCCTCGTCCAGCGACTGGGTGGGCGTGGCGGCGTGAGGGTCGCACACGGCGACGTCGGCCAGTTCACGCTCGAGGAGGCGGATGAGCTTGGGCGACAGCGAGTCGCGCTCGTCGTCGGTGTCGCGCTTGAAGGTCAGTCCCAGCACCGCCACCTTGCGCGAGGAGAGGCTGCCCATGCGGCGCTTGATCCCCTCGACCAGGAACAGGGGCACGCCCTCGTTGACCCGGGAGACGGCCAGCAGCATCCCCGGGGCGTGCGAGCGCTCCTCGGAGAAGGCGAAGTCCTTGCGCAGGCAGGTGCCGGCGGTCATACCGGGCATCGCGATACCGCCGCGGGGATAGTCGTGGTTGATGAGGTCGATGACCTCGAACACGTTGGCCCCGTAGCTCTCGCAGTCCATCATCAGCAGGTTGGGGAGGGCGAAGGTCGCGTAGCGCAGGATGTTGGTCCAGATCTTGGCCAGCTCGGCCTGGACCGGCGAGGTCTTCACGATCGGCGCCCCGAAGACGCTGAAGAGGTTGGCGGTGTGCTCGGTGGAGCTCTCGCCGACCCCGCCGATGACGCACGGCAGCGACGTGATCTCCTGCAGGAACTTGCCGGCCGCAATCCGCTCTGGGGCGTGGGCCACGAACACGTCCTCGCCGACGCGGAACCCGCGGCGCTTCTCCAGGTAGCCGGCGACGAAGTCGGTGGTGCCCGGCGCGATGGTCGAGCGCAGGATCAGCGCGTGCCCGGGACGCAGGAGCGGCAGCAGGTCATCGACGGCGGCGCGGACCTGGCGCAGGTCAGACTCGACGTGGGAGAACGAGGGCGTCCCGATGGTGATGACGATGTCATCGGCGCGGGCGGCGTCGGCGGCGCGATCGGACAGCTCCAGTCGCCCGGAGCGCTGCACGCGCTCCAGCAGCTCCTGGGTGCCCGCCTCGGCGAACGGCATCCGCCCTGAGCGCACGGAGTCCAGGATCGCCGGGTCGTGGTCGACGCCCAGCACTTGCAGGCCTCGGTCCGCGAAGCAGAGCGCCAGCGGCAGTCCGACGCGACCGAGACCGATGACCGATACCGACCGTTGTTCACTCATCTGTCTGGGGTTAACCGTAGCCAGGCGGCCGGGATGCGGTGTTTGTGGGTTGGGCCGCCCCGTTGAGGTTCGACGCCGCGCACCCCGCGCCTCCCGTGCGCCGGGCGCTGCGCACCCGGCGCGTCAGGGGGCGTCGCCGGGGCCGTGCCCGAGGCTGCGCATCGGGGTCAGGCCCGGCTCGGCGCCGTGCCCTCGCGTCTCGCCCGAGAACGCGATCTGGTCAAGCCGGGCGATCTCGCGCTCGCCCTCCACGCGCGCAGGGTGACCCTCCGGGAGTCCGCGGATGAGGTTGCGGATGCGCTCGCGCAACTGCAGCGCGAAGTGGGGCGTCGAGGCGCCCATGAGCTGGCGCACGTCCTCGACGGTCGTCTCGTGCTCGGGCGCGAGACGGTCGGGATGCTCGGCCTGGCTCACCGGGGGTTCCTCACAGGACCGGTCACTGCCCTGAGCCCTTCTGCGGAACCGCTTCCAGCAGCCGGTCGACCTCGGCCTGGACCGCGACCGAGATCGAGCTGGTATCCCCGATCACCCAGGCGTGGTTGTAGACCGCGGCAGTCGGGCCCTCCTCGGTGAAGCCGGGGGTCGCGTAGTCCAGGAAGTAGTTGAGCACGGCCTTGGGCAGCGTAGAGGCATTCTCCACCACGAGGCCCGGCCCGTAGTCACCGCTGCCCGACAGGGCGGCTGCCGCGGCGGCGTCCAGCGGGCGCGTGGCGTTGAGCAGCACGTAGCCGTGGCCGGGGCTGCGCAGTGCCCAGCCGAAGCTGTTGGGCACGTGCGCGCACGGCTGGCCGAACTTGCACGGGGGATCGCGATAGATGGCGAAGGCGACCGAGTTGGCGGCGGGGTCGTTGTCGCTCACGCGCTTGACGGTCCCGTACTTGCGCAGCGCGGTCATGGTCGCGTCCGGGATCACGTTGGGGGGCCCCAGCACGTAGATGTGGGCCTTTGAGTGCGACAGCAGCGCCTGGCGGGTGGCCGCCGGAATGCCGGAGGCGCCCACGAACAGGATGGGGTTGCCGCTCTCGGCCGCCCACGCGGCCGCGGGCATCGCGTAGGCCGCGTTGGTGGCCGAGGCGATCACCACGTCGTTGCTGGGCTGGCCCGCGACCGCCGAGACGAAGCGGTCGATTCCCGCGGCCAGCGTGTAGGGGTCGTTGCCGTTGATCGCGGTGGTGTGCTTCCCCTTGACCTCGGGCACGGCGCCGACGCGGATCACCTGGGCGCCGCCGGCGGCTCCAGACCCGGTGGGGGCGAGCGTCGCCAGAGCGTCGGCGGTCGCGCTCGGCAGGGTGGTGGCCCTGGAGAGCAGGATCGGGGCGTGGACGGGGGGTGCCATCAGGACCGAGGCGGCGATCGCGGCTTGCCAGTCGGCGGTGGGGGCGAGCGCGACGGCGCTGGGGTGGGTGCCGGGAGCGGCCGACGGGAACACCGACAACGCGACTTGGGCGGCGTCGGCCACCGGATCGGCACCGGGCACGCGCGTGGTGTTCTTGGTGGCCACGGTGGGGATGCCGGGATTCTGCGATGTGGACGAAACACCGCCGTTGGCGCCCGAGGTGGAGCTGTCGCTCTTGATCTGCAGCTTCGGGCCCCCGCCGCCGCATGCGACGAGGACCAGGGCCAAGAGCCCGGCGATCGCCGCCAGCGCGCCTCTCCGGGCGCCACGGGGCGCCGCGCCTCTCCTGGCGCCACGGGATACGCGGGCATGCATGCCGGGTGGACGTTACCGACGGCTCGCGCGGAGCGCGTGCCTTCGGGCCGGCCCCTCGTCCACCGGGTGACGACCGCCTCCCGCCGGGCAAATGTGTATATTGCCGCTCGCCTAATCCGCGGGCCAATCACATCCGCGGAGCGGGGGACCCACTTGACGTCCCTTGGGGCTAATCCCGCGGTGGATCCGCGGGAGGCGCAGGCTCTTTTAGCGCCAGCCCGACAGCTAACCCCGCCGGCTCACGAAAGAGAGAGATTTGCCCCTACGTCGATTTGTGATCCCTGCCTTGGCGCTGTGCGCGCTCGCCGGCACGTCCTCGGCCGCGTCGGCCGCCGCCCCAACCGGCACCGGCGGCGGTGGAACGCCCACCCCCGCCGCGGGGACGACCGTGCAGCAGCCCGCCACCACCGGTGGCGCCGGCGTGGCGCCCGGGCCGGCTGCGCCGAGCACGGCTCAGCACCCCACCGTTCCCGGCTACGTGGGCAAGATCATCAAGGGCATTGCCTACGCGCCCGCCTACGCCCCCATGCAGGTCAAGAAGGCCATCTGGGCCGGTGACAAGATCCGGCTGAAGCCCTACCGCGTGGGCGGCGGCCACGGCAACTGGAACGACTCCGCTTACGACTGCTCGGGCGCCGTCTCCTTCGTGCTGCATGCGGCCGGCCTGCTCAAGGTCTCCGAGGACTCCGGAGAGATGGAGGCCTGGGGCCACAAGGGGCTGGGCCAGTGGATCACCGTCTACACCAACCCCGGCCACGCCTTCGTCGAGATCGCCGGAATCCGCCTGGACACGTCACGCGAGGGCGACCCGCACCCCGCGCCCGGCACGGGCCCCCGGTGGCGGCCGGTGATGACCAGCACTTCGGGCTACGTCGCCCGTCACCCGTCGGACCTCTGAGCAGCCGCCGACTCGGAGGACAGCGCCCGCCGGCTGACCTGGTCCAACGGTCAGCCGGCCGGCGCGCTGGTTGTTCACGCCCCGTCGTGTGAGATCTGGCGACGCGCCTCCTCGGCGCGACGCGCGATGATCTCCTCGCGCTCGGCCAGCCGGTTGGCGCGCCGCAGTTCGGCCTCGCGGTTGCGGCGCGTCTCGGTCGGGGTGAGCGCCAGCAGCGGAGGGATCGCCGCCGGGTCGCCGCCGTCGTCGAGGGCCACCATGGTCAGGTACGCCGTGTTGGTGTGACGCCGGCTGCCCGTCATCGGGTTCTCGGCCTCGACGCGCACGCCCACCTCCATCGAGGTCCGCCACGCGGCGTTGACGGTGGCACGGAAGGTGACGAGCTCGCCGACGTAGATGGGCACCAGGAAGTCCATGCGGTCCATGCCGACGGTGACCACCCGCTGGCGCGAATGCTTGATGGCGGCCAGCGCCGCGGCCTCGTCGGCCAGCTTCATGATCGTGCCGCCGTGGATGTTGCCCCGGTTGTTGGCATCGGTGACCCCCATGAGATGGGTGATCTCCGCCCGGGAGTCTGCTGCGGCCTTTGCGTCCATGGCGTGATCCTATTCGCGCGCGGCGCCGAGCTCTGGCGCCACGCCGCCGCCCGGCGCCCGGCTGCGCGGGACGACATGACCGTCCGCCGCTCGGATCTGCGGGGCGACGTGACCGCCCGGACCGACTACGCTTGGTGGCGCCAGTAAAGAACTCGCCAAGGAGGATGCGATGCCGGGCCTTTCCGGGCGCATGTCCACCGTCATCAAAGCCAAGATCTCAAAGCTGCTGGACCGTGCCGAGGATCCGTCCGAGACGCTCGAGTACAGCTACCAGAAGCAGATCGAGCTGCTCCAGAACGTCAAGAAGGGAATCGCGGACGTCGTCACCTCGAAGAAGCGCCTGCAGCTGCAGGAGGAGAAGTATCAGCAGCAGGTCGTCAAGCTCGACACCCAGGCCCGCCAGGCGCTCGCCGCCGGCAACGAGGAGCTGGCCCGCACCGCGCTGGAGCGCAAGACCGGGCTTCAAGCTGAGCTGCAGTCCCTGGACTCCCAGATCTCCCAGCTCGAGCAGCAGCAGGAGCAGATGACCGCATCCGAGCAGAAGCTGCGCTCCAAGATCGAGCAGTTCCGCTCCAAGAAGGAGGTCATCAAGGCCCAGTACTCCGCGGCAGAGGC
>DASXCN010000612.1:0-3454 GCA_036491155.1 Solirubrobacteraceae bacterium
GTTGACCTTCAGGTTGAGGTCCTCGTAGGCGGTGCGCGCGTCCTCGCGGTCGTCGTCCTCGGGGAAGAAGCGCGACGTGCGCAGGATCAGGCAGGGCAGGCCGTGGTCGCGCCACACCAGCTCGCACAGGTTCTCGGCCGCGGTCTTGGTGACGCCGTAGATGTTGCGGGGCACCGGCTGCACCTGCTCGGTGATCCAGGCCGCCGGCGCGCCCGCGCCCGGGGTCAGCGCCCGGCCGAAGGTGCTGGTGGTGCTGGTGAAGAGAAAGCGGCTGACGCCGGCCGCGACTGCCTCCTCCAGCAGCACGAGCGTTCCGGTGATGTTGGTCTGCACGAACTCGTCGCGGCCGTGGGAGTCGACGTGCGGCTTGTGCAGGGTGGCCGAGTGGATGACCGCGTCGGCCCCGGCGATCGCCGCGCGCACGCAGTCGCGGTCGGCGACGGACCCCATCACCTGGGTGAACTGCGACCCGAGCACGTCCAGGCCCACCACCTCGTGCTCGGTGCCGTCAAGCGCGCGGGCGATGCCCTCGCCCAGATGGCCGGCGCTGCCGGTGACGAGGATCTTCACCGCGTCCCGCCTCCTGGCGCGCTCGCCGTCCTCACGCCGCCCCGCCGTCCGAGCGGGCGCGCAGCGCGCCCTTGAGCTCGTCGTCGCAGAAGGCGGCCTCGATCGCGGTGGCGGTGATCGCCTGCAACTCGGCCTCGGAAAAGCCCAGGCGCTCGGCGCACACTGTGTACTCGCCGCCGATGGTGGCCCCGAAGTAGGGCGGATCGTCGGAGCCGAGGGTCAGGCGCACCCCGGCGTCGCGCAGCGCCGGCAGCGGGTGCTCCTCGTAGCCGGCGAAGACCCCGAGCACGACGTTGCTCGTCGGGCAGGTGTTGAGGACGATCTCGCGCTCGGCGATCTCGCTCACCAGCGCGGGCTCCTCGACGGCGCGAACCCCGTGGTCGATCCGGGTCACCGGCAGCGACAGCGCCGCCCGCACGCTGTCGGGCCCGGCCCACTCGCCGGCGTGCACGGTACAGCCCAGCCCCGCCGCGGCTGCGATCGCGTAGGCCTCGGCGAAGTCGCCGATGGGGAAGTTGGCCTCGTCGCCGGCCATGGAGAAGCCGACGATGTAGGGATGGGTCTCGGCGGCGGCATACCCGGCCACCGCCAGTGCCCGGTCCACGCCGAAGTTGCGCACCGCCGAGATGAGGATCCGGCCCTCGATCCCGCACTGTGCGCGGGCGTCATCGATGCCCTGGGCGATGCCGCCGATGTGCTCGGCGTGGCTGAGGCCCATCTCGTTGGCGTGGTCGGGGGACGCCGTGAGCTCAACGTAGATCGCGCCCTCGTGCGCGCACGCGCTGAGATACTCGTAGGTGATGTCGCGGTAGTCCTCGCCGGTCCGGATGACGCTCGCCGCCAGGTCGTAGGCGCGCAGGAAGTCCAGGAAGTCGTCGTAGTGAAAGCGGCCGTGCTCGTTGAGCAGGCGCTCGGGCAGCGGCACGCCGTTGCGCCGGGCCAGGCGCTGCACCAGCTCGGGGGGCGCGGTGCCCTCGAGGTGGACGTGGAGCTCCACCTTGGGGAGGGAGTCGACGGTCATCGCAGCACCTCCAGCACGATCGGCTCAGAACGCTCGGGGCCGTCTCCGAGCGTCACGGCTTGGCGCAGCGCGTCGGCGGCCTGCTCGGCGCTCGCCTCGTCGCGCGCGTGCACGAGGGCCAGCGGACGCTCCCCCGGCCCGACGCGCTCGCCCAGCGCGGCGACCTCGGTGAAGCCGACGCTGTGATCGACGGAATCGCTCTCGCGCATGCGCCCGCCGCCCAGGGCGACGACCGCCACCCCGACGGCGCGCACGTCGACCTCGGACAGCGTCCCGGCCTGCGCCGGCTCCACGGCGCGGACCACCGGCGCCGCGCGCAGGTGCCGGTCGGGCGCCTCCATCAGATCGGACGGGCCGCCCAGCTCGGCGACCATGGCCGCGAAGCGCTCAGCCGCGGCGCCGCCGTCCAGCGCGGTATCGGCGGCCGCTCGCGCGTCGGTGGCGTCGCCAAAGACGCCGCCGAGGACGAGCAGCTCCGCGCTCAGCGCCAGCGTCACCTCGCGCAGGCGCTCGTCGCGCGCAGCGCCGGTGAGGTGGTCGATCGACTCGCGCACCTCGACGGCGTTGCCGGCGGTGCGGCCCAGCACCTGGTTCATGTCGGTGAGCAACGCCGCGGTGGGCAGCCCGTTGCCGCGGGCGACGTCGACGATCGCGCGCGCCAGCTCCCGCGCGCTCTCGGCGTCGGGCAGGAACGCGCCCGAACCGACCTTCACGTCCATGACCAGCGCGTCCAGGCCCGCCGCCAGCTTCTTGGACAGGATCGAGCCGACGATGAGCGGGATCGACTCGACCGTGCCGGTGGCGTCGCGGACCGCGTACAGACGCCGGTCGGCGGGGGCCAGGCTGGCCGTCTGCCCGACGATCGCGCACCCCACGCGGGCCACCGCGGTGCGCAGGAGCTCAGGTGATGGCACCACGTTGTACCCGGGGATCGCCTCGAGCTTGTCCAGCGTCCCCCCGGTGTGGCCCAGCCCGCGGCCGGAGATCATCGGCACCGCCGCGCCGCACGCGGCGACGATCGGCGCCAGCAGCAGGCTCACCTTGTCGCCCACGCCGCCGGTCGAGTGCTTGTCGAGCACTGGCCCGGCCAGCCCGGCATCGCCCCACTCGAGCACCTCGCCCGAGCGGGTCATCGCGCCGGTGAGCGCGACGCGCTCCGGGGCGGTCATGCCCCGTAGGAAGATGGCCATGGCCAGCGCCCCGACCTGGGCGTCGCTCACCGAGCCGTCGGTGATCCCCGAGACCAACTCGGAGATCTCCTCGGCCGACAGCTCCGCGCCGTCGCGCTTTCGCCGGATGAGCTCAGCGGTCAGCATCGACGCCTCCGATCGCCTCGATGAAGGCCGGCAGCAGCCGGGCGAGGTCGCCGGCGGCCCGCTGCGCGTCGATGAGCGTCTGCTCGTGGCTGAGCGGCACGTCGGACATCCCCTCGGCCAGGTTCGTGATCGCCGAGATCGCCACCACGCGCAGCCCGCAATGACGGGCCACGGTCGTCTCGTGCACCGTGGACATGCCCACCGCGTCCGCCCCGAGCCGGGCGAACGCGCGGATCTCGGCCGGGGTCTCGAAGCTCGGGCCGCTCACCGCCAGGTACACGCCCTCGGCGAGGTCCACGTCCAGGTCCCGGGCCACCGCGCGCAGCTGCGACAGCAGGGCGGGGTCATAGGCGTCGCCCAGCGGCGGGAAGCGCGGGCCGACCGCGTCGTCGTTGGGCCCGATGAGCACGTTGGTGCCGGTGAGGTTGATGTGGTCGGTGATGGCCATCAGCCGGCCCGGCCCCACCTCCGGGCGCAGCGACCCGGCCGCGTTGGTGAGCACCAGGATCTCGGCCCCGGCCGCGCGCAGCGCCCGCACCGGCGCGCG
>DASXCN010000613.1:0-2382 GCA_036491155.1 Solirubrobacteraceae bacterium
TGGGCCGCCCACCACCGCCGGCGCGAGCTGTGGGTGGGCTACAGCACCTTGCAGGCGATCATCGGCACCAAGCTCTCCGCCCTCGCCGGCGACATCTACCTCGCGCGCACCGGCTTCTCGGGCCAGCAGATGTCCGAGCGACCCGTGCCCGCCGATCGTCCCAACAACCTCTTCGAGCCGCTGCCCGAAAAGGCCGCCACCCACGGCATCTTCGACGCGCAGGCCAAGACGCGCAGCCCCCAGCTGTGGTTGTCGCTACACCGGCGAGCGCTCGCCGGTGCGACGGTAGCTGCGGCCGCCGCCATCGGCGGCGTGCTCGGCGCCGCTCGGCGATGAGCGACTCAGACGCCCGCATCGACGAGGTGCGTGCCGCCGCCTACCGCGTGCCGACCGAGCAACCGGAATCGGACGGCACGCTGGGGTGGGATGCGGTGACCGTCGTCGTCGCCGAGGTTCAGGCCGGGGGCCGTACCGGGCTCGGCTACACCTACACGGACGCCGGCGCCGCCGCCCTGATCACCGGCACGCTCGCCGACGCGATCCGCGGCCGTGACGCGATGGCGACCAGCGGCGCGTGGTGGTCGATGGTAGGCGCCGTTCGCAATCTCGGGTGGCCCGGCATCAGCGCCACGGCCATCTCCGCGCTCGACGTCGCCCTGTGGGACCTCAAAGCCCGGCTGCTGGACTTGTGCCTGGCCGATCTGCTCGGCCGCGCGCACGACACGGTGCCCGTCTACGGGTCGGGGGGACTGACCTCGTACTCCGAGGAGCGGCTGTCTCAGCAGCTGGCCGGGTGGGTGGAGCAGGGGATTTCGCGCGTGAAGATGAAGGTCGGGCGCGACCCTGCCGCGGACCCAGCGCGGGTGCGCGCCGTCCGTGAGGCGATCGGCGACGAGGCCGAACTGTACGTCGACGCGAACGGCGCCTACTCGCGCACGCAGGCGCTCCTGCTCGCCCAGACCTACGCGCAGGAGGCCGCTGTGACCTGGTTCGAGGAGCCCGTGTCCTCCAACGATCTGGACGGGCTGGGCCAGATCCGCCAGCGGGCCCCCGCGGGCATGGCGATCGCGGCTGGCGAGTACGGCTACGACCCCGGCTACTTTCGCCGGATGCTGGACGCCCGGTCGGTCGACGTGCTGCAGGCCGACGTCACCCGCGCCTGCGGGATCACCGGCCTGCTCGGCGTCGGGGCGTTGTGCACCGCGTACGAGGTCCCGCTCTCGGCGCACTGCGCGCCCCAGATCCACGCCCATGCCGGCTGTGCCCTGGGGCCGCTACGCCACTGCGAGTACTTCCATACGCACGCGCGCGCCGAGCGCTTGCTCTTCGACGGCGTTCTGGCGCCCGTCGACGGCGTCCTGGCCCCGGACCCCGCACGTCCCGGGCTCGGGATCGAGCTCAAGCGCCCCGACGCGGAGCGCTACCGAGCGTGAGACTCGCCGACCTCGACGGCCTGGCCGACGTCGGTGCGCCCCACATCCTGCGCGAGTACGCGCTCATCGCCGACGGCGAGCGGGGCGCCATCGTGGGGCCGCGGGGCGACCTGTGCTGGATGTGCTTCCCGCGCTGGCATTCAGACGCGTGCTTTGCCACGCTCATCGGCGGCCCGGGCACCTACGCGGTGACGCCGCTGGCGCGCTTCGTGTGGGGCGGCTACTACGAGCATGGGCTGATCTGGTGCAACCGCTGGATCACCGACACCGGAACCGTCGAGTGCCGCGAGGCTCTGGCCCTGCCCGCGGCGCCCGGGCGCTGCGTCATCCTGCGCCAGATCCGGGTGCGCGAGGGCACCGTCCGTCTGCGCGTCGCTCTGGACGTCCGCGGCGAGTTTGGCCGTGAGCGGATGACCCGGCTGCGTCGCGGCGAGGGCGGAGTGTGGACGGGGCGCATCGGCCAGACGCGCATGACCTGGATCGGCGCCGCCGAGGCTCAGCGCGTGCCTGACGGCAGGGGCGGCAAGCCGCTGGTCTTTGTCCTCGAACTCGGCGAGGGCGAGAGTCATGACCTGATGCTGGTCCTCGACGACGGCGAGGACCAGGCGTCATCGACTGGGCGGAACCTGTCTCCCGAGGCGGCGTGGCAGGCGACCGAGACGGAGTGGTCTGAGCGCCTGCCCGATCTCCCCTCGGCCATCGCTCCACGCGACGCCCGGCACGCCTACGCCGTACTCAGCGGGCTCACCAGCGCCGACAGCGGTATGGTCGCCGCCGCCACCATGTCGCTACCCGAGCGCGCGCGCCAGGGCCGCAACTACGACTACCGCTACGTGTGGATCCGCGACCAGTGCTTCGCCGGGCAGGCCGTCGCCCAGGCCGGTCCGCTCCCGCTGCTCGACCACGCCGTCGCCTTCGTGTCCGAGCGGCTGCTCGCCGACGGCGATCG
>DASXCN010000614.1:0-2344 GCA_036491155.1 Solirubrobacteraceae bacterium
GCGGCCGAGAACCTGTGCGAGCTGGTGTGGCGCGACCACGGCCTGCCCTGCCTGATCCTGCGCACGTCGCGCTTCTTCCCCGAGGACGACGACCGCGAGGACGCGCGCACCGCCTACGAGGACCTCAACCTGAAGGTCAACGAGCTGCTCTACCGCCGGGTCGAGCTGCAGGACGCGGTCGACGCACACCTGCTGGCGCTGGCGCGGGCGCCCGAGATCGGCTTCGGCCGCTACATCATCAGCGCCACCACGCCCTTTAAGCCCGCGGACGCCGCGGCGCTACACGCCGACGCGCCCACCGTCGTCCGGCGCCTGTTCCCCGACTACGAGGAGGTCTACGCCGCGCGGGGCTGGACCATGCTCCCGGCCATCGACCGCGTCTATGACAACGCCCACGCCCGCGAGGAGCTGGGCTGGTCACCGGCCTACGACTTCCGCCGAGCGCTGGACGCCGTGGCCGCCGGCGAGGACCCGCGCAGCCCCTTGGCGCTGGCCGTCGGCGCCAAGGGGTATCACGCGGAGCCCACCGGGGTCTACACCCCCCAGGGGCGCGGTCCGTCGTCCTGAGCGATCAGGACGGATCCGGAGTCGCGTCCGAACCGGTGGCGATCGGGCCCGAAGCCTGCGCCCACGGGATGCCGGTGAGCGCGGAGCCGACGCCCAGCTTGGCGCACGCGCCACTGCCGCTGGGATCGAGCTGGGCGCGGATCATCAGGGACCCGCCGGACTGGTAGGAGCCGTCGGCGGCGTAGGTGACCGCGGGGCCGCCGCCGGTCTGGTCGTCGACCACGGCGCCGTAGCGTTGCAGCGTGTGGAACAGCGCCTGCGCAGCGGGGCTCAGCCCGCTCGGCATCGCGACGGTGGAGCCGAAGAAAACGCGCATGCCCTCGGTCGTCGCCACCGTCGTGGAGTTGCCGTCACTGGAGCTGGCCGGCCACCAGGCCGAGCCCCCGCCGGTGAGAGGGTTACGGGTGGCCTGGAGCTGGATCCCGATCGCGTGGCCGAAGTCAGAGCCGCCGTTGAGCACGGCCTGGCAGTCGGCGTTGGAGACGACGTCGGTGAGCAGCGGGGTCCGCGCGGCGGTGACGCCCCACACGTTGTCGTAGGTGGTGGAGTTGGGCGCTCCGGGAGTGGCGACGTCCGGGCCGTACCAGGATGTGTCGCGCGGCCGCGTGTAGGCGCCCGACAGCGTGTCCAGCGGATCGGTGGCGCTCACCGTGGTCGAGCTCAGCTGGGCGATGAAGCCGGTGTGGCGGGCGCCCCACTCGACCATCCACTTGGTGTTGGCGGGGCTGATGGGCAGGTTTGGGTTGTAGGTGGGGTCGGCCTGTAGGCCGAACAGCTCCCAGCAGTCGCCCTGGAGCTGCTGGCCGTCGGGACGCGTGAACGGGGTGCCGTCGGCGTTGGTGGCGGTCCACGGCGCCGTGCCGGAATCGCCGCCGCCACGGCAGACCTCGGCCTCGGCGTCGCTGCCCGGCGACGGGGTCACCGCGCTGGTGATGGGAATGCCCCCGCCGATGTACTGGTCAGAGACCGGCTTGCCGGTGGCGGAGTTGAAGGTCGCGGCGTTGCCCTCGCCCATGGCGGCGCGCCACAGGTCGTAGGTCGTGCTGCCCCAGTTGGGGATGCACTCGCCGTTGTAGCGGCACAGGCGCACGGGCTGCAGCGGCGTGTTGGCCGGCACGTAGAAGATCCCGCTCGTGTAGGCCGTCCGGTTGACCCAGCTGTCGGCAGCCGCCTGCCCGGCGAGCTCCTGGGGCACCGCGGCGGTCAGTGCCGTCCCGTTGGGCGCGGCTCCGGTGGTCAGGCTGAGCCCGGCCGGGATCGGTGTCGTGGCCCAATTGCCCGGCTGCCCGAGCGTCGTACCGGCCGGCGCGAGGCCGGCGATGGAGGGCACGACAGGGGGCGGGGTCAGGTCCCCGTGGATCCCGTAGACCTTCACGTAGCCCGAGCCGGTCGACCCGCCGCGCACCGTCACCGAGACCGCCGCTGACGCCGTGACGCTTGTGGCCGGGACGGTGACCCAGCCGGTGGTGGATTGGGGCACCGTGACCGCAGCGCCCACCTGCGCGCCCGCGACGGAGAGTGCGACAGTGGCGGGCCGCGTCCCGTCGGACAGGTACACCGAGGCGGTGAATGTCCCCGCGCCGGAGGCCGCGAACTGCGCGGTCAGCGTTCCGCTCGAGCTCGTGTAGTCGCTGCAGCTGGTCGGCGTGGCGGGGGGCGTGGCGTCGGGCAGCACGCCCTGGGCCAGCGTCTTGCCACCGCACCACGAGTAGAAGCTCGAGGCGCCCGTGATCGACGCGGCGACCGGGCTGGCGCTGGCCGCTGCGGGCGCACCGAG
>DASXCN010000615.1:0-3055 GCA_036491155.1 Solirubrobacteraceae bacterium
GGCTACGGCTACGCCGACCCCAAGGGCGCCGAGAGCGGCATCAGTGCCGTGGCCAACCTCCTGGGGTTCGCGGTGGTGGATGTCAACATGCGCGGCACCGGCTGCTCAGGTGGGTCCTTCAACTACTTCGAGGCGCTGCAGAGCCTCGACGGCTACGACGTCGTTGAGACCGTGGCCCGCCAGCCGTGGGTGCTGGGGCACCGCGTGGGGATGCTGGGCATCTCCTACGGCGGCATCAGCCAGCTCTTCGTCGGCGCCACCGACCCGCCGCACCTGGCCGCCATCGCGCCGCTCAGCGTCGTCGACAGCACCGCGAGCACGTTGTATCCGGGCGGGCTGCTCAACACCGGCTTCACCCTGGGCTGGGCCGCCGACCGCGACCACGACGCGCTGCCGGCCTCCAAGACCGGCGGTCAGCCGTGGGCGTTTGCGCGCATCCAGCAGGGCGATCAGACCTGCAAGGCCAACCAGGTGCTGCACGGCGAGGCGGTCAACCAGGTGGCGGAAGCCCGGGCCAACCACTTCTTCGTGCCCTCGGTCGCCAACCCGCTGGCGCCGATCACGTTCGTGAACAAGATCCACGTGCCGGTCTACCTGGCCTGCCAGTTCACCGACGAGCAGACCGGCGGTCATTGCGCCGATCTCGCCCAGCACTTCACCGGGACCTCGCGCAAGTGGTTCACCTTCACCAACGGCGCTCACGTCGACTCGCTGGATCCGCAGACGTTCAATCGCTGGTACGACTTCATGGACCTGTACGTGGCCCACCGCCGGCCCCAGCTCTCGGACACCACCAAGGCGCTGGCCCCCACAGTGTTCGCGACGGCGATGGGCATCAACGACGTCACCCTGCCGCCTGACCCGATCCAGGCGCGGAGCAGCTATGGCGCCGCCCTGTCTGCCTTCCAGGCGCTCAAGCCGATCCGCGTGATGTTCGACAACGGCGCGGGCAGCGCCACGCCAGGCGCGCCCTACCCGGCGTTCGAGCATTCCTTCTCGCGTCTCCCGGTCCCCGGCACGCGGGCACAGTCCTGGTATCTGGGCTCCGCCGGGACCCTTGGCGCGGGCAAGGCGCGTAGCGCCTCCGCCGACGAGTTCACGTGGAAACCCAACGCGCGCTCGGCGACGAGCTTCACCGGCCCCGACGACGGCGCGCCGGGCGGCCTGTGGAACGCGACGCCCGCCTACCACTGGCAGGTCAACCCGGCCGGGACCGCGGCGTCCTACGTGAGCGCGCCGCTGACCGCCAACACGGTGGTGATCGGCGCCGGCGCCGTCCAGTTGTGGGTCAAGGCCTCGACGCCGAGCGTCGACCTGCAGGCGACGATCTCCGAGGTGCGCCCCGACGGCAAGGAGACCTTCGTGCAGGACGGCTGGGTCCGCGCGTCAGAGCGCAAGCTCGACGCCGCGCAGAGCACGCTGCTGGCACCGGTGCTCAGCCTGCGCAAGGCCGACGTCGCCCCTCTCCCCAAGGGCCGCTACACCGAGGTCACCGTGCCCCTGTACTACGAGGGCCACGCCTACCGCACGGGCTCGCGGATTCGCGTCACCATCACGGCGCCCGGCGGCGACCAGCCGGTGTGGGCCTTCTCCGAGCTTGACCCGCATGGGTCGGCCAAGGTCTTCATCGCGCACTCGGCGAAGTTCCCGTCGCGGCTGATCCTGCCCGTGGTGCCCGGGGTCAGCGTGCCGACGGGGCTGCCGCCCTGCCCGGGCCTGCGGGGCGAGCCCTGCCGCGCCTACCAGCCCTCAGCCAACCACGCCGTCGGTCTGTAATCGACCCGGGCGCGCGATCGCCTGCGACGCCGCGCAATTAGGGTGACCTAAAGGCATTCTTACGTCGGCCGCCCCTCAAACGGGTAGGCTCCCCCCGGACGCCATGGGCCTCGACACACCGACAGCGGTTGCCGCGCCCTCGACGCCTGATGCCTCGCGCATCTCCGATCGAGTCACGGACGTATCCACCGACGCTCCCGCCGGCGAGGTACGTGCCGTCAAGATGCCCTTGGTCGACCGCGTGGCCAGCGCGGTCGTCACCGGCGCGCCGCCCATCCTCGTGCTGCTGGGCATGTGGCTCGGGTGGAACCACGGCCTGCTCGTGTGGCAGGACCTGCTCGTGCTGGCGATCTTCTACATGGTCATCGGGTCGGGCATCACGGTCGGCTTTCACCGGCTGCTGACCCATCGCAGCTTCAAGACCCACCGGCTCACCCGCGCGGTCTTCGCCGCGCTGGGCTCGGCGGCGGCCGAGGGCCCGGTCATCGATTGGGTGGCCACGCACCGCAAGCACCACCAGTTCTCCGACGAGCAGGGCGACCCGCACAGTCCCCACCTGGACCACCGCGACGGCTGGCGCGGTCAGATCTGGGGCCTGGTCCATGCGCACATCGGCTGGGTGTTCTCGGACATGGAGGTCGCCGACGAGACGCGCTACGCCAAGGACCTGCTGGCCGACCCATGGATCCGGTTCGTGGACCGCACGTTCGTCCTGTGGGTGGCGTTGGGGCTGGCCGCCGCGTTCGGGCTGGGCGTCGCCCTGACCGGGACGGTCACCGGCGGCCTCACCGCCCTGCTGTGGGGCGGCGCCGCGCGCATCTTCTTCATGCACCACGCCACGTTCAGCATCAACTCGGTCTGCCACTACTTCGGCAACGCTGACTACGACACCGGCGACGAGTCCAAGAACGTGTTCTGGCTGGCCATCCCCACCTGGGGCGAGGCGTGGCACAACAACCATCACGCTTTCCCCACGTCCTACCGCCACGGGCTGCGCCGCTGGCAGCTGGACCCCTCGGCCGCAATCATCCGCGCGCTGGAGATGACCGGCCTGGCCTGGGACGTGGTGCGCGTCGACCCGGACCGCCGCGAGCGCAGGCTCGGCATGCAGCAGGGCTGAGTAGCCCCGCCGGCGGTCCGACGCCGCCCAGAGCGTGTACTAGAGTCCCGCGGCCTTGCCGCTGTCAAACACCGCACCGCTGCGCCGCGAGCTCGCGGCCGCGCTCCCACAGCGCCCCTTCACGGTGCGCTTCTGGGACGGCACCGAGGTGCCGGCCAC
>DASXCN010000616.1:0-4770 GCA_036491155.1 Solirubrobacteraceae bacterium
ACTCGTCCAGCGCTCGCTGTCGCGGGGGAGCGTGGCCGCGGTCGGCGGCGGCGATGAGCACGACGACGCGGTCGGCCAGGCGCTCCAGGAGGCCACCGCCCGGGGCGCGTCGCCGCGATCCGGCGGCGCGGTGGGCGACTCTCACGTCGTGGTGTTGGGTTCCGGCAACCTCGGGCTCGTCTATCTCATGGAGGAGCCGCAGCGTCTGACCATGGAGGAGATCGAGCAACGCCACCCACAACTGCTGTCGGCGCTGGGAGAGCACCCAGACATCGGGTTCCTCCTGGTGCGATCGTCCGAGCACGGCGCGCTGGCGATGACGTCGCGCGGGGTCCACTATCTAGAGGAGCACCGCGTCGTGGGCACGGACCCCCTGGCGCTGTTCTCTCCTAACGCGCCCGCCCACCTGCTGCGCACGGACGGCTTCGAGCATGTCGCCGACATCATGGTCGGCAGCTTCTATGACCCCGAGCTCGAACGGGGCTGCGCGTTTGAGGAGCTGATCTCCTTCCACGGCGGGCTGGGCGGCCCGCAGACGGAGCCGTTCCTGCTGTACCCCACGGAGCTGCCGATACCGTCGGAACCGATCGTCGGCGCAGCGGCTGTTCACGACGTGCTCATGGGCTGGCGACGTCTCCTGGAGGAGGAGCCCCGGCCGGCGGCCGTCGCTGAGACCGCGACCGCGCTCTGAGTAGTGCCGGAACGCCCGAGCGCGCTCACCTACGTCGGCCATGCGACCGTGCTCATCGAGCTTGCCGGCCGCCGCTTGATCACCGATCCGCTCCTGGGCGGCGTCCTCCACGTCCGCCGCCGGCCGCCGGCTCCGCGACTCGACGATCTCCTGCCGCTTGACGCGATCCTCATCTCCCATGCGCACCGCGACCACCTGGACCACCGCTCCCTGAGCCGCCTCGACGCTGACTGCCCGACGGTCGTCCCGCGTGGATGCGCCCCCGTGGCGCGGCGTGCGGGCGCGCAGCAAGCCACCGAGCTTGACGTGGGCGGCCGGATCGAGGTTGCGGGCGTCGTGGTCGAGGGGATCCACGCCGCACACGGCGGCCGCCGTGATCCGTTCTCGTCACCGATGGCCTCACTGGGCTACCTCCTGCACGGCCCGCAGCGCATTTACTTCGCGGGCGACACGGACCTCTTCGCAGGGATGGCCGACCTCGCGGGACGGGTGGACGTGGCCCTGCTCCCGATCTGGGGGTGGGGGCCGCGCCTCCCGTCCGGCCACCTGGATCCAGCCCGCGCGGCGCAGGCCGTCGCGCTCATCAGACCACGGCTCGCGATCCCGATCCACTGGGGGACGCTGCGCGCATGGGGCGCTCAGCGCGGACTTGACCCGCGCGTCCCCGCACGGGCGTTCGCCGATGGCGTCATGCGCGTGGCTCCGGATACCGAGGTGCGGGTACTGATGCCGGGCGACCGGACCCTTCTCTGACCGGATCGGTCAGAAGACGGTGCTCCAGTCGTCTCGCATGCTGACGACGGTCCAGCCGCTCGTGTCGGCTCGCTCCAGTGCCTGTTCAGCTCCGGCCGTGTACTCGAACTCGCGCTCCGCGTCGTCATGGAGCACGAGCAGACTCATGTGCGGCTTGTCGTCATGGTGGGTGAACTCGAACATCTGCATGTCGCCGTTGGCATTGCCGGCAGCCAGCAGCGGCCGCCGGCCGGTGCGGCTCCAGATCCGGATCGGCTTCTCCGGCCCGTCGTCGAGATAGTCCGGCGCGGCCATGTGCGTGATCGTGCCACCACCATCCCCGCTGGTGTACTGGAGCTTGGTCGCGCTCCCGATCACCCGATCGCGTGGGATGCCGTACACCTCCTGGGTGATCGGCCGCATAAAATCGCGACCGCCGCCCGAGGTGATGTAGGTCGTGAAGCCGTTCGCCTCGAGGTAGCCGAGTAACTCCACCATGGGCGCGTAGGCGCACTCCAGGTACCCGCGCCCGAGTGTGGGGTGCTGGGCGGTGCGCAGGAAATCGTTTGACCGCGCCTCGAAATCCTCGATGCTCATCCCCTCGAAGGCCGCCAGGATCCCGCCCAGGAGCGCCGGCAGCTTACTGTCGTCCCCGGCGTAGTGCTCGGTGATCACCGAGCCCAGCCAGGCATAGTCGCGCTCATAAGCGGCCTTCCACGGCTGGCGCTCGCGCAGTGTGGGATCGGCCTTCGCCATCTCGACCAACCGGCGAAGAATGAAGTCGGCCTGGATCGGCAATGGTTTCTCACACCACAGCGTGCCGTCATTGTCGAATACGGCCACCCGCTCCTCGACCGGCACCCCCTCCGCCACAGTCCGCTCGACGAACGCCACGATGGCGTCCCTCGCGGCGCCGGCGTTCCAGCGGGTGAGCACATCGGTGGCAACGCTCATCAGATCACTCCTTCGCGTTGATGTCAGAGTCCCCAGTGGTGGTGACTGGGGAGCGGCTCGAGCGCTCCGACCTCGTCGCCGGAGAGCGTCAACAGCAGCTCGTCGTTCTCGAAGCGGTCAATCGCGGCCGCCTTGACCGGCACCATCCGCTTCCCCCATAGATGGCCGTGCTCCAGGATGAACTCCGTGATCTGATCGTCGTCATCGATGACGAAGCCGACGACGTGCCCCACGTGATGGCCGTCGGCCGAGGTGACGCCGCTCGCGCGCCGGATCTCCACCTCCCCCTTCGGGATCCGGTGGAAGTTGATCCCCACGTGCGTGTCATATTCCATCGCCATCCCGGAGCCGAGCAGCTCCGGGCCGAGGGTGCTCGACTCAGCCAACGGATAGTCATCCTGAATCCCGACGCCCCAGTCAGGTCCCGGGTCGATGGTCTCTCCGATGCGGAGGTAGGCGGACTCGTGGATCGGATCCGAACGGCTGATGGCGGCGACGGTGCAGTCGAGTACAAGCGTGTCGGACGTCCGTCGGACCCCATCACCGGCACGGGCAGACTGCGTCGCTACCAGAACGGCGCGGTCAGGCCGGTCGTGCGGCGCGACGACGATGTGGGTCAGCCGCCGCGACCCTGGGGCGATAACCACGTCCATCAAATCGCCAAAGGCGCCGTCGACACAGGAAACGGGCATGTCGAGGTCGATCCGCATCACGGGGAATGGCCGGGACGTGAGATTCCGCGCCCGGCCGATCCCGATGTTGACCACCGATCAGGCGCGACGCGTCACCCGATGCGGGTGAGGGTCACTCGCGCGAGAGTGGTGCGCGCACCATCGTCGAGGCCGAACGGGTGTGGAAGCATCGGGCCTCACTGCGATTCGAAGTGGGGTGGACGATGGCGACAGCAACGGTGACCACACAGTCGGCAGCGACGTCGAACGGCGGCGGCGGCGCGGTGCCGCACCTGTCCGTCGCCGAGCGCGTGCAGCGAGGCAAGGCGGCGCGGGCCGAGGTGCCGCGGGCCGCCCACGCGGCGTTCACGCCGCCACCGGGCCGCGCCGATCCCCTGGAGGTGCTGGAGAGTCAGGCGAGCACGCGCGTCCCCGAGCTGGTCCCGATCCGCTACGGCCGGATGCTCGTCTCGCCGTTCACGTTCTATCGCGGAGCCGCGATGATCATGGCCGGTGACCTGGCGGACACGCCGCGCTCGGGCCTCATGGCGCAGAGCTGCGGCGATGCTCACCTCTCGAACTTCGGAGTGTTCGCATCGCCGGAGCGGCAGCTCGTGTTCGATCTCAATGATTTCGATGAGACGCTGCCCGGTCCCTGGGAGTGGGATGTCAAACGGCTGGCGGCGAGCATGCAGATCGCCGCCGTGAACAATGGCTACGCGGTCAAGGAGCAGGAGGAGATCGTGCTCGCCACGGTGGGCCAGTACCGCGCCGCCATGCGGATGTTCGCGAGCCAGGGCAACCTCGACGTCTGGTACGCGCACCTGGACATCGACGCCACCCTGCAGGAGTACCGCGCACAGCTCAGGCCCAAGACGGCCAAGCGAACCGGGAAGGCGATCGCGAAGGCGCGTACTCGCGACAGCATGTCCGCGTTCTCCAAGCTGACGCACACGGTCGACGGTCAGCTGAGGATCGCCGATCTGGCGCCCCTGATCGTGCCCTACGATCAGCTCGGCACCGGCCAGGAGGCGGAGGTGATGTTCGAGGCTTTCACCGTGCTCCTGCGCGCCTACCGCGGGACGCTCGACGCCCACCGCCAGGATCTGCTCGAGGGGTTTCACCTTGTCGACGTGGCCCGGAAGGTCGTGGGGGTCGGCAGCGTCGGCACGCGGGCGTGGATCGCGCTGCTGTTGGGCCGCGACGATCAGGACCCGCTGTTCCTCCAGATCAAGGAGGCCGAGGCATCCGTGCTGGAGCCGTACCTCGGGCCGAGTGAGTTCGCCAACCACGGCGAGCGCGTGGTCGTCGGGCAGCGGACGATGCAGGCCGTCAGCGACATCTTCCTGGGGTGGCTGCACGTCAAGGAGGGCTTCGATGGCAGGGCGAGGGACTTCTACGTCCGTCAGTTGCGCGACTGGAAGGGCTCGGCGGAGGTGGAGCTGATGGTGCCCGAGGGGATGGCCATGTACGGGAAGCTCTGCGGCTGGACGCTGGCCCGCGCCCATGCCCGCAGCGGGGACCGGATCGCCATCGCCGCCTACCTCGGCGGTGGCAATAGCTTCGACCGCGCGATCGTCGAGTTCTCCAGCGCCTACGCTGAGCAGAACGACCGCGACTTCAGGCGGCTGACCAAGGCCGTCAAGTCCGGGGAGATCGTCGCTCAGACCGGCCTCTGACCCGAGTGGCCGCCGGCCGGCGCGCCGCCAGCGCCGACCGGCC
>DASXCN010000617.1:0-4199 GCA_036491155.1 Solirubrobacteraceae bacterium
GTGGGTCATCGCCTGGGGCACCTCGATGAGCGACTCCACGCCGCCCAGCGACTCGGCCAGGGTGAACAGCCGGGTGCGGGCGGCGATCGCCGTCGCGTCCGGGTGGCGGAAGCTCACCATGCCACTGAAGCCCGGCCAGCGCACGTCCTGCACCCCCTGGGTGCCCTGGAGCAGCTCCACCACCGCGGCGGCACTGCGCGCGTGGGCCTCCATGCGCACAGGCAACGTGCGCAGCCCGCGGTGCACGAGGAAGCAGTCGAAGGGGCCGGGCACCGCTCCGACGGCGTTCTGGACGAAGCGCAGGCGCTCGTACCACTCCGGGTGCCGGGTCACGACGGCGCCGCCGACGACGTCGGAGTGGCCGCCCAGGTACTTGGTGGTGGAGTGCACCACGAAGTCGGCGCCGAGCTCGAGCGGGCGCTGGTTGGCGGGCGTGGCGAAGGTGTTGTCGACGGCCACCAGCGCGTTGCGCCGGCGTGCCACCACCTGCGCGATATCGACGACGTTGAGCAGCGGGTTGGTGGGGCTCTCCACCCAGACCAGACGGGTGTCGTCGCCCACCGCGGCGGCGACGGCGTCCAGGTCGGTCTGGCCGACGAGGTCATAGCGCAGCCCCCAGCGGCTGAGCACCTTGTCGACGAGGCGATAGGTCCCGCCGTAGAGGTCGTCGGGGAGCACCATGTGGGCGCCGGCCTCGCAGACCACGGTGATGAGCGCATGCTCGGCGGCCAGGCCCGAGGAGAAGGCGACCGCCTGCCCGCCCTCCAACTCGCCCAGCGCCTGCTCGAGCGCTGCCCGCGTGGGGTTGGCCGAGCGCGAGTAGTCGTAGTCGCCGACGAACTGGCCCGGCGCCGGCTGGGCGTAGGTGGAGGTCTGGTGGATCGCCGGGATGACCGAGCGAAACGACGGATCGGGCTCCAGCCCGGCGTGGACGGCGCGGGTGGCGAAGGCGTCCTGGGAGTGATCAGGGCTCATGTGGCCAGCGCCTCCAGCAGGTCGGCGCGAGTGACCAGGCCCTCGGCGTGACCCTCGTGGGTCACCAGTAGCGCCTGGACGTCGCCCGTCAGGAGCTCGACGGCCTCACGCACGGGATCCTCGCTGGACACCGCCGGGAACGGCGCCTCCATGACCTCGGCGATCTCGGCGTCCAGCAGCGCCGGGTCCCGGGCGGCATGCTTGAGCAGCCCGCGCTCGCCGATGGCGCCCACCACGGCGCTGGAATCCTGCGCCGAGACGACCGGCAGCTGGGAGACGCGATGCTCGTGCAGCAGCGAGACGGCCTCGCGGACCTTGAATTGCGGCTGCACGGTGACGAGCGTGGGGAACTCGCCGGCCTCTGACTTGCGACGCAGCACGTCGCCGACCGTGAGGTTGGCGTCACGCTCGATGAAGCCGTATTGGCGCATCCAGGCGTCGGAGAAGATCTTGGACAGGTAGGAGCGGCCGCCGTCGGGGAGGATGACCACCACCATGGCCGCGGGGTCGTCGATCTCGGCGGCCACCACGAGGGCTGCGTGCAGGGCCAGCCCGCCGGAGCCGCCGGCCAGGATCCCCTCGGCGTGGGCCAGCCGGCGTGTGGTGAGGAAGGCGTCGCGGTCAGACACCGTGACCCACCGGTCCACCGAGGCGGGATCGAAGGTCTGGGGCCAGAAGTCCTCGCCCACCCCCTCCACCAGATAGGGGCGCACGTTCTCCTCGCCGCCCGAGTAGATCGACCCCTCGGGATCGGCGCCGACGACCACGAGGTCCGGGCTCTGCTCGCGCAGGTACCGGGCCGCGCCCGACACGGTGCCCCCCGTGCCGACGCCGACCACCAGGTGGGTGAGGCGGCCCTCGGTCTGCTCCCACAGCTCCGGTCCGGTGGACTCGTAGTGAGCGCGGGGGTTGGCCTCGTTGGCGTACTGGTTGGGCTGGAAGGCGCCGGGGATCTCCGCGGTCAGCCGGTCGGCGACGCGGTAGTAGGAGCGGGGCGAGTCGGGCGGCACGTCGGTGGGCGCCAGGACCACTTCGGCGCCGTAGGCGCGCAGGAGGTCGATCTTCTCCCGCGACATCTTGTCGGGCATCACCGCCATCACGCGGTAGCCCTTCAGCCGTGCGGCGATAGCCAGCCCGGTGCCGGTGTTGCCCGAGGTGGGCTCGACGATGGTGCCGCCGGGGCGCAGGCGGCCGTCGCGCTCGGCGGCCTCGATGAGGGCCACGGCAACGCGGTCCTTGATCGACCCGCCGGGATTGAACACCTCGAGCTTGGCCACCAGCTGCGGGCGCAGCCCTACGCCGATTCGGGACAACCGGACCAGCGGGGTGTCGCCGATGGTGTCCAGGATCGAGTCCCCGATCTGAGCAGATGCTGTGTGAGGCGGTGTCATGGCTTGATTCTGATGCCTCGGGCGCCGCGGCGAGGACACGTCGTTGTAGATAAACTTGATCGAGTTACTTGAATTGACGGCCGCACCGACCTCCGGAGAACCCCATGAGCATCGCACTTCACTGGTACCTGCCCACGCACGGCGACGGGCGCACGCTCGTGCAGGCGGGCGCCGCCGCCCAACTGCTCCAGGAGACCAGTCGCCCCGACAGCGCCGGGACCGGCCGAGAGGCCACGCTCCGATACCTCGCCCAGGTCGCGCGCGCGGCCGAGGAGGCGGGCTTCGACGCCGTGCTCACCCCGACTGGCACCACCTGCCACGACGCCTGGATCACCTGCGCCGCGCTCAGCCAGGTGGTGGAGCGGCTGCGCTTCCTGGTGGCGTTCCGACCGGGATCGATCGTCCCGACGCTCGCAGCTCAACAGGCGGCGACCTTCCAGCGCCACAGCGGCGGCCGGCTGGCTCTCAACATCGTGAGCGGGGGCGACGACGAGGAACAGCGGCGCTTCGGGGACGGGTTGAGCAAGGAAGAGCGGTACGCCCGGACCGACGAGTTCCTCACGATCCTGCGCGGCGCGTGGAGCGGCGAGCCATTCGACTTCCACGGCGAGCACCTCTGGACCGAGGGCGCCGTGGCTCTCGGCATGGAGGAGCCGCCTCCGGTCTATTTCGGTGGCGCGTCCGATGCCGCCCTGCGCGTCGCCGCACAGCACGCCGACGTCGCGCTCACCTGGGGGCGACCCTCCGCCCCGCATCGCACCCCACCTGGACAAGGTCCGTGAGCTGGCCGACGCCGCGGGACGCCAGCTGCGCTTCGGGATCCGCCTGCACGTGATCGCGCGCGACACCTCCGAGGAGGCGTGGGCCGCCGCCGACGCTCTCATCGCCGACGCCGATGAGGCGACCATCGCCGCCGTCCAGCAGCGCTTGGCAAGGACGGCCTCGGAGGGCCAGCGCCGGATGCGATCGCTCCACGGCGGGTCGCGCGACGGCCTCGAGGTCTACCCGAACCTGTGGGCTGGGATCGGGCTGCTGCGCACCGGCGCCGGCACCGCGCTCGTGGGCTCGCACGAGGAGATCGCCGACCGGATGACCGAGTATCACGAGCTCGGCATCTCGGAGTTCATCCTCTCGGGCTATCCCCACGTCGAGGAGGCCTACGCCTTCGGCGAAGGGGTGGTGCCGGTGCTGCGCCGGCGTGGACTGATCGGCGAGACGGTGGCGGCCGCGGCCTGAGTGCCGCGGCGCCGCGCCGGCGCAGGTCGTGCTGCTCGCCCGCGCATATCTGGTAAAGTCGATTGAAATTGTGCGGATAGTGTCCGCCGGCCGTCTCCAGGGCAGTGGAGACGGCTCGGAGCCGCGGCGTCATGAGACCGACCGGCCGGACGCTCATCCGCGCAGTCGCTCCTCGAGTGGTGGTCGGGCCGGCCCGGTCGGCTCGGCCACCGCGAGGAACGCCTCGCGGTCCGCCCCGCACACGGGCCCGCGCTCGTGTTTGCGCGGTCCTGGGGCGGGCAGCGATACGCGTAGTTCCCAGACACTCACACGGCCGACCGGCGCCGTCACCGCGGAACTCCAGCCGCGGCGACGGAACGCGACGGACGGCAAGTCTGGAGCGGGGAGCTGGCTATCTACAGGCCAGACGAGTGACCGCCGCCGGGACCCAGACCGGCGGCGGTTCGTCGTCTCAGGCCGGTCGGGCACACTGTGACCTCATGCTCTTCCCCGCCCTCACCGATCCCCCCGCAGACCGCACCGCGCTGCGCTTCCCCGACCGGTCGCTGTCCTACGCCGAGCTCGGCCGGGCGGCGGGCGGGGTGGCGGCGAACCTCG
>DASXCN010000618.1:0-14839 GCA_036491155.1 Solirubrobacteraceae bacterium
AGGGCTTACCCGGAGTGCCGGGCGCCGACGGCGCCGGGGTGTTGGACACGGCTACCAGCCGCGGCCGGCGAGCAGCTGCTCGGACTCGAGCTTGGAGCTCTCCAGGCTGACCATCGGCTGGCCCAGGCCGCTGGAGGCGGCCGCCACGCGGGCGGGGTCCCGGAAGTGGGTCGTCGCCTCGACGATCGCCCGGGCTCGACGCTCGGGCTCCTCGGACTTGAAGATCCCGGAGCCGACGAACACGCCCTCGGCACCCAGCTGCATCACCAGCGAGGCGTCGGCCGGCGTGGCGATGCCGCCGGCGCAGAACAGGACGACCGGCAGGCGCCCGTCGGCGGCGACCTGGCGCACGAGCGGCAGCGGCGCGGCCAGCTCCTTGGCCGCGGTGGCCAACTCCTCGGCGTCCAGCACCCCGAGACGACGGATCTCGCGGCGGATCATGCGCAGATGGCGCACCGCCTCGACGATGTCGCCCGTCCCGGCCTCGCCCTTGGAGCGGATCATCGCCGCTCCCTCGCCGATCCGGCGCAGCGCCTCACCGAGGTTGGTGGCGCCGCACACGAACGGGATCTTGAAGTTCCACTTGTCGATGTGGTTGGCCTCGTCGGCCGGGGTGAGAACCTCGGACTCGTCGATGTAGTCCACCTCGAGCGCCTCGAGCACCTGGGCCTCGGCGAAGTGGCCGATCCGGGCCTTGGCCATCACCGGGATGCTGACGCCCTCCTGAATGCCCTTGATCATCTCCGGGTCAGACATGCGGGCCACGCCACCGTCCCGGCGGATGTCGGCGGGGACGCGCTCCAGCGCCATCACCGCGGCAGCCCCGGCATCCTCGGCGATCTTGGCCTGCTCGGCGGTGACCACGTCCATGATCACGCCGCCCTTGAGCATCTCGGCCAGACCGGCCTTGACGGTGAAGGTTGCCTCGTCCCGAGGGATATCGCCGTTGGGGTCCATGAGGGCCAGTGTAGCCGGGCGCTAGGTTGTCGGACCGATGACTCCTGAGGCCGTGTTTATCCATGATGGCGATCGGTTCCGCGCCACCGAACTCGCTTTGGGGCCGTGGTATCCGGGGGCGCTGCACGGGGGCGCGCCGGCGGCGCTGATCGTCCACGTGCTCACGGGCCACCCCGTGGCCGAGGGCCTGCGCCTGGCGCGGGTCACCTACGAGTTCGTGCGGCCCGTCCCGTTGGGCGAACTGACGGTCGTGGTGGAGGTCGTGCGGCCAGGGCGCCGCGTCACGCTGCTGGACGCCGTGCTGCGCGACGGCGAGGGCACCGAGGTCACCCGCGCACGAGCGCTGCTGGTGCGCCCGTCAGACGTCAGCGCGCCCGGGTCAGGCGCACCGGGGCCTCCGTTCCCCGGCCCCGAGCAGGGGGTGCGCAACGACTGGGAGGGCCGGCAGCGCCGGGGGTTTGCCACCAACGCCATGGAGATCCGCTTCGTGCGCGGACGCTTCCTTCAGGCCGGGGACGCCACGGCCTGGTTTCGCCTGCGCCATCCCCTGGTCGACGGCGAGACCGTCCAGCCGCTGGAGAGCGTGGCGGCCGCCGGGGACTTCGGCAACGGGATCGCCGCCGTGCTCGACTGGGACAAGTACGTGTTCATCAACCCCGACCTCACCATCTACATCGAGCGTCCGCCGGTAGACGAGTGGGTCGCGCTGGAGTCCCAGACGCGCATCGAGGCGGGCAGCGCCGGGGTCGCCGAGAGCGTGCTGTGGGACCGGCGCGGCCGCATCGGCCACGCCATCCAGTCGCTGGTAGTAGGTCCCCGCCCGCCCCGCCCGCCCCGCCCGCCGCAGACGCCGGCTACTTGAGCCGGAAGGCCTTGATCCGCACGTCGTACTGCTGGGCGTCGCGCGCGTAGACGCCGTAGGCCAGCGCCTGGATGATCGAGAGCAGCGCCGTGTGCGAGCGCACGAAGGCCGGCGTGTTGGACGAGTAGTACAGGCGGATGCGGGCCAGGCGGGCCACTTCTGACAGCGTCGCGTCGGTGATGGCCAGCGTTGGTGCCTTGCGGTGGCGCGCCAGCTTCATCGTGCGGGTGATCAGCGGATGCGGACGCCCGGCCGAGAGGCCGACGACGAGCGTCGTGGCGTCGATCCGGCTCAGGCGGCCCAGCGCCTCCTGGGAGGGGCTGGCCACGATCTCGGCGCGCAGGTCGAGCAGCATGAGCAGGTGGCGCAGATAGCTGGCGAAGAACGCCATCTGGTCGGTGCCCGCGATGAGGACCTTCTCGGCGGACACGATCGCGTCTACGGCCGCCTCCACGTCGGAGCGGCTCAGCTTGTGGGCGGTGTCCTCGACGTTGACGTGATCGGCGGCCAGCGCCGCCTCGAACTCGGTGTGGTCCAGGGAGAACAGCGGGGTGGCGGTGGTGAGCGTCTCGGTGGCGATGCCCCCCTGTCCGACCCGGCGGCGGTACTCGTCGCGCGCGGCCTGCTGGAGCTCGGGGAAGCCCTCGAAGCCCAGCGCCTGGGAGAAGCGGACCACCGTGCTGGAGGAGGTGTTGGCGCGGCGCGCCAGCTCCTCCGCGGTCTGGAAGGCGGCCTCGTCGAGGTGGTCGACGATGTACTGGGCGACGTCCTTCTGGGAGCGGCTGAACTCGTCAAAACGGGCCGTGATGTAGCCCGAGAGCGCCTGGTGACCGTGGTTGGTCTCGGGGCCGGCGGTGGGAGTGGATGACTGCTTCATGGGCAGGCGTCTGTTTCGACACCCCCCGCCGTCGTTCCTTCAGAGTTGGGTCGAAAAGGCGCTGCCGCGTCCTACGAGCGGACGCGCGACTGGCGAAAGCGCTCGGCGCGCTCATGGTTCTGCCGGCGCTCGGCGAGGACCTGCCCCACCGCGTAGACGATGAGGAGATTGGCCACGACGCCGATCCCGATGAACGTGATCCCGAGAGCCAGGGTCTCCCCGAAGGAGGAGATCGAGTGCCCGAGGCCCAGGATGTCCCCTGCTGCCAGCATGGGGAACAGCATACCGGCCGGATCGGAGCATGGCCCGGGTGGGGCTCGAACCCACGACCGACGGATTATGAGTCCGCTGCTCTGACCGACTGAGCTACCGGGCCGGCTGGCACGCTACCGGCTATCCAGGAGCCGGGCCGAGGGCAGGAGCTCGGGCAGGACGCTGGGTCGTTCGACAGGCCCACTACGATCAGCACTGGAACCGGGCGAAGGGATGGTGGCAACATGGAGCGGCGATGGTGGCTGCTGGGCGCATTGCTCGTGATCGCGATCGCGGCGGGCTTTGGGATCGGAAGCGCGGTGAAGTCAAGCTCTGCTCCGGCGCAGACGGGGACCCTGGCCGCCAAGGGCGACGCCGGCGGCGCCAACGCCACGGTCGCCCGGCCCGGGACGGCGGTGCCCGTGCCGCCGCTGAAGGCCAAGGCGACGGCGACGCACACCAAGACATCCACCAGCAGTACCACGGCCGGCGGGACGAGCAGCACGGCGGTGAGCACCGCGACGAGCACGCAGACGTTCACCGCTCCGCCGGTGACCCCGACGACGTCGCCGCCCCCCACCCCGACGACGCAGACGTCTTCGAGCGGCGGTGGAGGAGGAGGAGGAGGCGGGGGCTAGCGTGAGCGACGCGCAGGACCTGAAGGACCCGCACGACCTCGCGCGCTTCCAAGCCGCCCAGCGCGATACCTACGACCAGGTCGTCGCCGAGCTGCGCGCCGGGCGCAAGGCGGGACACTGGATGTGGTTCGTGTTCCCCCAGATTGCCGGCCTGGGACGTAGCGCGATGTCGCGGCGCTACGCGATCACCTCGCTGGATGAGGCGCGCGCCTATCTGCACCACCCGCTCCTGGGCCCCCGGCTGGCCGAGTGCGCCGGCATCCTCATCGATCTCGGCGGACACGATCCCGACGCCATCTTCGGCGGTATCGACGCCGTCAAGCTGCGCTCGTCGATGACGCTGTTCGCGCGGGCATCAGAGGATAATTCGGCCTACGACGCGGTTCTTGACCAGTACTTCGGGGGCGAGCCGGATCCGCACACCGACGCCCGGCTGTAGGCGGGCGGCGCGGCGCCACGTGGTCGCGCTCGCGCTCGCCGCCGGCCTGACCCTGACGCTCTACGCCGCGCTCGCCGGCGCCGTCGCCCGTCCCGCCCGGGCGGCGGTCGATCCCATCGGGGCGCACTCGATGCTCCAGCTCGACGACCCTCCCTCCTTCATGGAGGCGATGTTCGCCCAGGCCGCGGCCATGCACGCCGGGGCCATCCGGCTCGACGTCGCGCCGGCGCTGATCTTCGCCTCCGCGTCGCAGCCGGCCGATTTCTCGGGCCTCGACGAGGTCGTCGCGCTCGCCCAGACCTACCACCTGCAGGTGCTGGCAGACCTGCTCACCGTCCCCACCTGGATGGCACAGTGCCCTGCGCCGACCAGCACCCCGAGCCTATGCGCCACCAACAACCTCTCCCGCTACGGGTCGATCATCGCCCGGATCGTGCAGCGAGCCGGCCCGGTGATCCGCGACTGGGAAATCTGGAACGAGCCCGACACCGGAGAGTTCTTCGACGGCACCCCGCAGCAGTACGCCGCCATGCTGCGCACCGCGCACGAGGCGATCAAGTCGGTGGACCCCGACGACGACGTCCTGCTGGGGGGCATCTCCGGCGTGGGAGGGGCGGCCTGGCTGGCTCAGGTGTTCGCCACCCCCGGCGCCGACGCCCTGCAGGCCTTTGACATCGCCAACCTCCACGAGCGCGGAGACCTGTGGCAGCTCGCCCCCGACGTGGAGGGCTTCCGGGCATTCCTCGCCGGGCAGGGGTTCACCGGCCCGTTGTGGGTGACCGAGCACGGCTACCCGTCAGATCCCCAGTATCAGTACGACCCCGGCTACACGGGCGGTGAGTCCGCGCAGGCCGCCTACCTGGAGGCGTCGATCCCCTCCCTGCTCGACGCCGGAGCTGCCGAGGTGTTCGTCACCGAGCGCGACAACCTCACCGGCGCCTTCGCCTCCGAGGGCGTCCTGGGCGGGACGGTCGCCGATCCTCCACCCGCCGACCCGCAGATCACCGCCAAGCCGGCGGTCGCCGTCGTGCGGGCGACCGCGGACTGCTTTGTCGCGTTCGGGCGCGACTGCCCCGGCGCGCCCGCCACCACATCGCCATTGGCGGTGAACCTCCGGCCGGTGCCTCCGGGCCAGACGAGCACGGGGTCGGTCACGATCACCAATCCGGGCGGCACGCCGATCGTGCTCGGGTCCGCGTGGGTCTCTGGCCAGTCCGCCGCCGGGCTCTCGGTGACGGGCAACGCGTGTGTGGGCATGGTGCTCGAGCCGCGCGAGACCTGTTCGGTGTCGGCACGCTTTGCCCCCGCGCAGCCCGGCAACGCCGAGGGCACGCTGGAGCTGGCCTCCGATGACGGGACCGTCGGCGTCGCGCTCGTCGCCAGCGCGCCGTCGCTCTCGGGCCTGCTCTCCGCGGGCCTGCGCACGCCCCGGTTCACACCAGTGGGGACCGGAGACGGCGTCGGCTATCGCCAGCAGTGGCACCTCGCGCTCATCAGCCCGTTCGGGGCCGCGCTCTCGATCAACCGAGCCGCGCTCTCGGGCACCGATGCGAGGCGCTTTCGCATCTCCGCCGACGGGTGTGCGCACGCGACGCTGCGCCCCTACGGCGGGTGCCGACTGACCGTCACATTCACGCCGGATCGTCCCGGCACGGCACGCGCCCAACTGAGCCTGAGCGGCGCCGGGCTTCCCCTGACCGCCCAGCTGCGGGCCGTCGCCTTCGCGCTGCCGGCGGTGCGCTCGCTGGCCGTGGCCCGTGGGCGCGGCTGCAGCGCCCGCCCCGGGGCGCAGGTGTCAGCGCTGGTCAGCCAGGCCTCCACGGTGCGCTGGACACTCGTCCGCGCACCGTCCGGCCGTCCCCGAGCGTGCCCGCCCGTGGCCGTCCACCCCGGCCGCGTGGTGGCCTCGGGCTCGGTACGGACCCGCCCCGGGCGGCGGGGCGACGCCGCGCGGTGGTCGCTTCCCGCCGGGACCGCGCAACTGGCTGCCGGTGGCTACACCCTCACGGTGTCGGCTGCCAACGTCCACGGCATCGGGGCAGCGCGCACGGTGTCGCTGCGCCTCGCGCCGGAGGGCGGCGCCGGCGATTAGCGATAATCCCGGCACTCGACCGTCCACCCTGGGACCCGTCCTGACCGCTCTGCCCTCGTCCGTCGCCATCCCCCCGGAGCTGCCCGGCTGGGAGTGGCTGCGCGCCCACGACCGCGGCTTCGTGGCGTCGCGCCGCGCCCTGCGCGCCGCCGTCCTCATGCCGACGGCGTTTGCGCTCGCCGGACCAGTGCTCGGCGGCAGCCCGGCATTGGCCACGTTCGCGGCGCTGGGGTCCTTCGCGATGCTTCTGCTCGTCGACTTCGGCGGCTCGATCCGCAACCGGCTCCAGAACCAGGTCGCGCTCGCGCTCGCGTGCATGGCCCTGATCACCGTCGGCACGCTGGCGTCGCGCACCACGTGGCTCGCCGCCGTGGTCATCGCCGTCCTGGCTTTCGGTGTGCTGTTCGGCGGGGTGGTCAGCTCGATCCTGGCCGGCGCGACCACGGCTCTGCTCCTGCCGCTCATCCTCGCCGTCTCGCTGCCGGCGCCGGCATCGTCGATCCCTGACCGCCTCGAGGGCTGGGGCATCGCGTCGCTGTTCTCGCTGGTCGCGATCTCGCTGCTGTGGCCGGCGCCGAGCCGCGACCCGGTGCGCAGCTCCGCCATCGCCGCCTGCCGCGCGCTGGCTACCCGCCTGCGCGTGGAGATCGACTTCGTCGTCGCTGGACGGCCGGCGGCCGCCGAGGACGACTATCGCCAGGCGATGGCCGCCGCCGACACCGCGGTGGACGCCGTGCAGAACGGGTTCTTCGCCACCCCGTACCGCCCCACGGGCCTGAGCACCTCGGCGCGCGCCGTGATCCGCCTGGTCGACGAGCTGCGATGGCTCAACGCGATCGTGCTGCGCTCGGCTCTCACCACCCCCAACGCGATGGCGCCGAGCCCGGAGGTCTGCGCGGTCAAGCGCGCCGCGGCCGACGTGCTGGCCCGCGCGGCCGACGTGCTGGAGGCGCCCGAGAATGCGGGCCCGCTCGACGACGCCACGGCCCGCCTGCGTTCGGCGCTGGAAGAGCTTGAGCGCGTGAGCACTGAGCGCCTTCCGGAGTTCGTCGCGCCGGGCGACGGGCAGGAGCAGGCGATGCGCGTCGTCAGCGCCCTGGACCCGAGCTTCCGCTCCCAGGAGCTGAGCTTCATCGTCATGCAGATCGCCGCCAACGTCGACTACGCCGCGCGCGCCGAGCGCCGCACCTGGCTGCAGAAGCTGCTGGGGCGCCAGCCGACGGGCTTCATCGGCTTCCTCAGCGCCGCGTCACAGCGCGCAACCTCGCACACCGCGCGCGACTCGGTGTGGCTGCACAACAGCATCCGGGGCGCGGTGGGCCTCGGTCTCGCGGTCCTCGTCGCCGACCTCCTCTCGGTGCAACACGCGTTCTGGGTGGCCCTGGCCACCCTCGCGGTGTTGCGCTCCAGCGCCCTGAACACGGGCCAGAACATCGTGCGCGCCGTGCTCGGCACGACCGTCGGCTTCGTCATCGGCGGCGGCATCGTCGCCTTGGTGGGAACCAACACCGCCGTGCTGTGGGCCCTGCTGCCCTTCGCCGTCCTGTTCGCCGGCCTGGCCCCGACCACCGTCTCCTTCGCGGCGGGACAGGCCGCCTTCACACTCACGCTGACGATCCTGTTCAACCTCCTCGCGCCGGCCGGATGGCAGCTCGGGCTGGTGCGCATCGAGGACATCGCGCTGGGAGGCGCGGTGAGCTTGCTGGTGGGGCTCATGCTGTGGCCGCGCGGGGCGGGTGTCGCCCTGGGCCGAGCGCTGTCGTCCGCCTATGCCGACAGCGTCAGCTACCTGACCAGCGCGGTGGCCTACGGCCTGGGCCGCTGCGACGCGGGCGGTGGGACCACCGGCCCGCCGGTCGAGCAGGCGGCTCTGGCGGCGGCGGCCGCCCGGCGCCTGGACGACACCTTTCGCAGCTACCTGGCCGAGCGCGGGGCCAAGCCGCTCCCGTTGGCCGAGGTGACGGCGCTGGTCACCGGCGTCGTCGGGGTGCGCCTTGCCGGCGATGCCGTGCTCCAGTTGTGGGACGGGGACACCGCCGACGGCGGCGACCGGGCCACGGCGCGGCGGGAGCTGCTCTCGGGGTCAGACACGGTGCGCGGCTGGTATGGCCGCTTTGCTGAGAGCCTCGTCGGGCGGGGGCAGGTGCCCGAGCCGCTGAGCGCCGACGCGGTCGCCGACGGACGCCTGGTCGACGCGGTGGGGCACGATCTGCGCGACCACAACGGCAACGCCACCGCGACGGCTGTCCGCGTGATCTGGACAGGAGACCATCTCGACGCCGTGCGACGGCTGCAGGGGATGCTGGTCGGGCCGGCGCAGCAGGCCAGGGACCAGCAGGCCCTGAGGTAGGTGGCGGCCGACGCCTCCGCGCCTCAGTCGCGCAGCGCCGCGCCCCAGCGCTCCTCGATGCGCCCACAGCGCCAGACCATCAGGGCCGTGGCCCAAGTCGCCACGAACAGCCCGACGATCACGAAGCCCAGGCTGTTGAGGTCGATGCCCTCCAGCCAGCGCCAGAAGCCGCCCGTCAGGTCGAGCCGAGAGGCGAGCAGACCCCCGAGCTCGATCGTCCCGATGACGGCGGCCACTGCCACCGACAGGCCGGTGATCGTCAGGTTGTAGAAGACCTTGCGCACGGGCTGCGAGAGGGCCCACCCGTAGGCGAAGTTCATGAACGAGCCGTCGATGGAGTCCAGCAGCGACATCCCGGCGGCGAACAGGACCGGGAGGCACAGGACGGCATACCACGGCAACCCGGCGCCGGCCGCCCCGCCCGCGAGGACCAACAGCGCCACCTCTGTGGCCGTATCGAACCCCAGGCCGAAGAGCAGCCCGATCGGGTACGCCTGGCCGGGGCGGGTCACCGTTTTCGTCAGGCGCCCGAGGACCCGGTTGAGCAGGCCGCGCCGGGCGAGCTCCGCCTCCAGCGCCGCTTCGTCGTAGCGGCCGGTGCGCATCTGCCCGACGACGCGGATGATGCCGACCAGGATCACCACGTTGACGGCGGCGATGAGGTACAGGAACGATCCGGACACCAGCGTGCCCACGAGCGTCGTGACCTGATGCAGATGCGAGCCGCCGTTGGCGACGGACACGTCGAGTGCCCGTGCCCCGGTCGAGATGATGACGGCCAGCACGAACACCACCGTCGAGTGGCCCAGCGAGAACCAGAAGCCCACGCTCAGCGGCCGCCGGCCCTCGGCCATCAGCTTCCGCGTCGCGTTGTCGACGGCGGCGATGTGATCGGCGTCGAAGGCATGGCGCAGACCCAGGGTGTAGGCGGTGATGCCCACGCCCACGGTGAGCGCGCCGCCGGTGGCCGCGTGCGCGGGGGCCACCACCGCGATGAGCAGCCCGAAGCCGATCAGGTGCAGGGCGCCGATGACACCGGCCATCATCGCCAGCGTGCGTCGCTGCCCCGCGCTCAGCGAGGACCAGAACGCTCGGGGCCGGGGCCGTCGCATCGACGGGACCGTAGTCCGGCGAACCCCGCCGCGCAATTCGCGGTGCTGCGGATTACCGTCGCGCCCAGCCTCGGGCCGCGCGCGGGACGGTCTGCCGGCTACCACCTCGGGTCATAGCCGGAGGTCAGCGTATTACCGGGCCTGCGCCAGTCGGGCTCGACGTCGTACACACGCCTGATCGCCCGCCGGCGCAACCCTCGCAACAGCGGCCCGTAGGTGACGCGCGCGGCGCGGGCCGAGACCAAGCCGAGCGGGCTGGGGGACATGAAGGGCATGAATTTGTCGGGGAAGCCGGGCATCGTGCAGGCGATGCAGATGCCCCCGACATTGGGGCAACCGCCGACCCCCCCAGTCCAGCCGCGGATGGGCACGTTGCAGATCGCCACGGGCCCCTTGCAGCCGAGCTTGACCAGGCACCCGCGGGCATCGGCGGGCGTGCGGGCGAACTCGCCCTGCTCGGCGAACCCCGCGCGCCCGCAGCCCTGCTGCACGGTGCGCCCGAACAGCCAGCGTGGCCGCCCCTGGTCATCGAGCTCGAGCATCGGCCCGGCGCCGGCGAGACACAGTGCGACATGGACGAGGGTCTCGGTGATGTTGTCGGGCGCAACCGGGCAGCCGGGAACGTTGATGATGGGGATGTCTCGCCGCGAGGTCCACCCGGTAGGAAGGTGATCGCGCACGCCCATCGCTCCCGTCGGGTTGTTGCGCATCGCCGGGATGCCTCCGTAGGCGGCGCACGTCCCCATGGCCACGACGGCGCCGGCCTGCGGGGCCAGTCGGTCGAGCCATCGCGTGGTGGCGATCGGCTCACCCGTGCCCGGATCGACGCCAAAGGCCGCCCAGTGCCCGTCCCCCGCGAGCTGCTCGTTGGGCACGGCTCCCTCCACCACGAGGACGAAGGGCCCCAGCCGTCCCGCCGCGGCGGCGAGCCACGGGGCCATGAACTCATCAGCGGACTCGTAGGCGAACACCGCGTTGTGGATGACCAGCGGCGGCACGCCCGGGAACGCGCCGCGCTGGAGATCCTCGAAGGTCGGGTTGCGCGCGCAGGTCAGCGCGATCGACTCGCCGTCGCAGCCCAGGCCGGCGGTCAGCCACAGCACGTGGATGGGCTGGGCCGGATTGAGAGCCGGCCTGCCGTGCCGGTCCGTGGACGCCTCGCGTGGCGAGTCAGCCGGCACGCTGGTCGCTCGGGACCGCCGGTCCGGCCAGCCCGGCGTGGCGCTCGAGCAACGATTCCAGCTGGTACTCGAGGGTCCCGTACAGACGAAGGTCGTCGGTCGACCCGCCGATCAGCCCGGCCTGGGCCAGGCGCTTGAGGGCGTGCGACACCGAAGGGCGCTCGGCCGCGACGAGCTGGCCCAGCAGCCGGTGGGTGAGCGGCAGACACAGCCGGAGCGCCGAAGGCTCGACCTTCCCCCAGCGGGCGGCGAGGTGCCACAACAGCAGGACGAGGCGCACCTCGAGCCGCGGCTGGGACGTGATCGCGCGGAGGACGTCGAGCTCTGCACTGCGGCGGCACGCACGGTTCAGCAGCGCACGCACGACCTGAGGGAACGGCCGCATACGGTCGACGAAGTCCTCGTCGAGCAGCGCAAACCGCGTCGGGCGCAGCGCGCGCCAGTGGCAGCTGCGCTCCAGGAGGTCGTCGGTGGGCAGGGCGGAGGCCTGCAGCAGGTCCCCGGCGCCGAGCAGCTCGGTCGCGATCCGATCGCCGGTGCGCGTCTCGAAGGCCACCAGCCCGTCGAGCATGAGCAGCCCAGGGCCCTGGCGGGCGACGTCAAACCATCCGGCTAGGTCGCACTCGCCCACCCCCACCTGCAGTACTCGTGCGGTGACCAGCTGGCGCACGGCCAGGCGGCCGCGGTCGCCGAACTCCTCGGCGAGCTCGTCATCCGCGTCGAGCAGGTAGGCATAGAGCGCGCTGGCCTCGGGCCGGCGCGGCACCAGCCCCGGGCGGGCAGGCCATCGCAGCGGCCCGCGCGGGACGCTCCCTCCGTCTCTCACCGTCACGGCACGCCGTTCTCCTGGGTCGGACCGGCCGTCGGAAACAGGGGTCCACCCTACGCTCACAGAGTGGCATTGGGAAGGGGTGATCAGAGTTACCGGGGGTAGCGGTAACTCGGGTTACCACGGTTCGTGCGTGCCCGACATCGGGTGGTAGAACGGATTTGTGTGCTTGGCAATACCTGGTCAAGTCGTCGAGATCGTCGATGAGACCAACCGGTTGGCCAAGGTGGACGTGGCGGGTGTGCGACGCAACGTCAACGTCGGTCTCCTCGACGACGACGGTGGAGGCGTGGTCCCCGGCGACTGGGTGCTGATCCACGTCGGGTTTGCCATCTCCAAGGTCGACGAGGAGGAGGCGCGCGCCACCCGCGACCTGCTCGTGCGCATGGGCGCCGACTACGAGCAGGAGCTCGAGGAGTTGAAGGCCAGCGTGATCGAGTGAACGAGGACTGCGGCTCGCAGCACTGCATCACCTGCGGCGACGACGCGGTCGCGATGACCGTGCTGCGGGTCGACGACGCTCGCGGACTCGCCCTGTGCGCCGCGGACGACGGACGGCACCAGAGTGTCGAGATCGCCTTGGTGGCCCCGGTGCGTCGCGCCGAAAGGCTTCTCGTCCATGCCGGCACGGCGATCGCCCATGAGGGAGGCGTTGCGTGAGGTTCGTCGATGAGTTTCGCGACGGTGAGCTGGGCCGAGCCGTGGCCGGACAGATCCTGTCGCTGGTCGAGCCAGGCCGTCACTACAAGCTCATGGAGGTGTGCGGGGGCCACACCCACTCGATCTACAAGTACGGGATCGACGATCTGCTCCCCGCCAACGTCGAGCTCGTCCACGGGCCGGGGTGCCCCGTGTGCGTGATCCCGATGGGCCGCGTCGACGACGGCATCAGCCTGGCCCACCGCAACGGGGTCATCTTCACCTGCTTCGGCGACATGATGCGCGTCCCCGGTTCAGAGGGAAGCCTGCTCGAGGCCAAGGCCGCGGGGGCCGACATCCGGATGGTCTACTCGCCGCTGGACGCGCTGCGCATCGCCAAGCAGAACCCCGACCGCGAGGTCGTGTTCTTTGCCATCGGCTTCGAGACCACGGCGCCCTCAACGGCCCTGACCCTGAAGCGCGCGCGGGCCGAGGGCGTGCCCAACTTCAGCGTCATGTGCAGCCACGTGACGATCGTGCCGCCGCTGCGTGCGCTGCTCGAATCGCCCGACCTACGGCTCGACGGCTTCATCGGTCCCGGCCACGTCTGCACCGTCGTCGGTGCGCGGCCCTTCGAGTTCATCCCCGCCGACTACGGCCGGCCCGTCGTCATCGCCGGCTTCGAGCCGCTGGACATCTTGCAGGCGATCGAGATGATCCTGCGCCAGCTGGCCGGCGGGCGCTGTCAGGTGGAGAACCAGTACAAGCGGGTCGTCCCCCACGAGGGCAACCTGCGCGCGCTGGAGGTGATGGCCGAGGTGTTCGAGCTTCGCCCGCACTTCGAGTGGCGCGGTCTGGGCTTCATCTCGCACAGCGGCCTGAGGCTCACCGACGCCTACGCCGACCTCGACGCCGAGATCCGCTTCGGCGTGCCCGGCGTCCGGGTGGCCGACCCCAAGGCGTGCCAGTGCGGCGAGGTGCTCAAGGGCGTGATCAAGCCCTGGGAGTGCAAGGTGTTCGGTACCGCGTGCACCCCCGAGCGGCCGATCGGTACCTGCATGGTCTCCTCTGAGGGCGCCTGTGCCGCGTACTACAACTTCGGGCGCTTCGCCCGCGAGCGGGAAGTCGTCTGATGGGCGAGCGCGGCGCGGCGGGCAGCGGGACGATCTCTGACCGGGAGCAGACGATCCTGCGCATCATCGAGACGACCCGCGGCAAGCGCGCGAAGTTCCGCGACGCACGGATCAACATGGCCCACGGAGCGGGCGGCAAGGCGACGCAGGGGCTGATCGAGGGTTTGCTGGCCCCGGCCTTTCAGTCCGACACGCTCGACGAGCTCGCCGACGCGGGCACGGTGCACATCGACGGCGCCGAGATCGCGCTCACCACCGACTCATACGTCGTCAGGCCTCTGCGCTTCCCCGGTGGGTCGATCGGGGAGCTCGCCGTCAACGGAACCGTCAACGACCTCGCGGTGTCCGGGGCCCGCCCGGTGGCGCTGAGCCTCTCGCTCATCCTGGAGGAGGGCCTGGCCGCCGATGACCTGCGCGCCGAGGTTGACGCCATCGCGCGTGCCGCCGGCGATGCCGGCGTGGCGATCATCACCGGCGACACCAAGGTGGTGGAGCGCGGACACGCCGATGGGATGTACATCTGCACCAGCGGGGTCGGCCGCCACGACCCGCGCGCCCGGCTGTCCCCGGCAGCGCTGCGACCCGGTGACAGGATCCTGCTCTCGGGGAGCGTCGGCGAACACGGCACGGCCATCATGCTGGCCCGCAACGAGTTCGAGCTCGACGCCGAGATCGAGTCCGACACCCGCTCCCTGTGGCCAGTCGTCGATGCGCTGCTCGAGATCGCCGGGCCCGGGCTCCATTGCCTGCGCGACGCCACGCGTGGTGGCGTGGCCTCGGTCCTGAACGAGCTGGCTCGCGCGTCGTCGGTGGCGATGATCGTGCGCGAAGGCGAGGTGCCGGTCTCACCCGAGGTGGCCGGCGCGGCAGAGATTCTGGGCATCGACCCGATGTACATCGCCAACGAGGGCAAGCTAGTGGCCTTCGTCGAGCCGGGGCTGGCCGATGCCGCGCTCGCGGCCATGCGGGCCGTGCCCGGGTGTGAGGCGGCGGCGGAGATCGGCGAGGTGCGCACTGAGCCACCCGGGATGGTGCTGGTGGAGACGAGCTTTGGCGGCCGGCGGGTGATGGACCAGCTGGTGGGCGACCCGCTGCCACGGATCTGTTGAGCGAGAGGAGACGCAGATGGCGACACAGGCGAGTCCGTATGCGAAGCACAAGGAGACCGAGGCCGTCACAGCACACGTGCTGTGGATGACCACGGGGCTGAGCTGCGAGGGGGACTCGGTCGCGATGACCTCGGCCACCAATCCCAGCCTGGAGGACATCATCCTGCAGGCGATCCCGGGGATGCCGAAGGTCGTGGTCCACAACCAGGTCGTGGACTATGCCGTCGGCCAGGAGTACGCGCAGGCCTGGTTTGACGCCGAGAACGGCGAGCTCGACCCGTTCGTGCTGGTGATCGAGGGTTCGCTGGGCAACGAGGAGATCAACGGCGAGGGCCACTGGACCGGATTCGCCGTCAACCCGGAGAACGG
>DASXCN010000619.1:0-3181 GCA_036491155.1 Solirubrobacteraceae bacterium
CACCCCGGGCGGACAGGAGAGCTTCTACAACGACGCACTCTCGATTCTGTCCCAGGTCCCGCACCACCTGGCCCAGGGGTTGTTCTACTGGGAGCCCGAGTGGATCCCGGGCGTGGGGTGGGAGCCCGGCGCCGGGACGCCTAACGACAACCTCACGCTGTTCTCGTTCACGGGCAAGGCGCTGCCGTCGGTGGGGCTGTTCCAGAGCCCGCTGGCTGTGTGCCAGCACGTCGACCCGTGGTTCACGGGAGCGTGCGACATTTAGGCGCGATACACGCACAAATATCGCAATGAGCCCGGAGGCGGGCCCGCTCTACAACGCGCGCATCCGGTTGTTGCGCGCGTTGTGCTCCACCTCGGCCAGCCCCAGCGCCTCGAGCACCGGCGGGACATAGTTGCCAAAGCGGCCGCGAAGCCCCTTCTTGAGCCCGTACCACCCGCCCACCGGGTTCTCCGGCGAGCGCGCCCACGCCTCGACGCTGCCGTCGGGCGCGGGCTTCTGCTCGTCGGCGTTGCCCAGCGCCATCCAGTCGCCGTGCTGCGTGAGCATCTCGTGCAGGTCCGTGATGGCGCGCAGGTGGTAGCCCAGCGTCGTCGTCCCCACCACGCACACGAGCGCCGGCGGGTCGGCGGCCTCGTCACGGTACATCTGGTAGGTGGATTTGCCGGGCGGCGTGGTCAGGGTCCACGGGTCCTCGGGCGTGCCCGAGCCGGTCACTGCGGGTGCGTTCGCATTCATGCGTCGTTCCTCCGGCGGCGAATAGTCGGTAACCTGTACGTTACGGTAGCTTGTAGGTTACGAACTGGCAAGATCCAAGTGACATGAGCCCGCAGCGTCGCAAGCCGGTGAGCGCCCGCGCCGCCTCTGAGCCGCTCGAGGTGGGCCACGCGCCCGAGGCACTCGACGCCATGGGGGCGCCCGAGGCGCTCGACGCCCTCGGCGACCCCAATCGGCGCGCCATCGTGCAGATCCTCAGCGCCGGCGGGCGCAGCGTCCAGGAGATTGCCGACGAGCTGCCGATCAGCCGCCCGGCCGTGTCGCGCCACCTGCGTCTGCTCAAGGGCGCCGGGCTGGTGGACGACCGGCCCGACGGCGCGCGTCACATCTACGAACTGCGCGGCGAGGGTGTCGACGCCGTCCGCGCCTACTTCGCGGACGTGTGGGAGAACGCCGCCACCCGGTTTCGCCTTGTCGCTGAGAACACGGACGCCCCCGATGGGTGACCAGCCGCTGGTCGTCGAGTTCGAGGTTGGCGTCCCGCCCAGCCAGGCCTTCGACGTGTGGACTCGGCGTTGCTCGACGTGGTGGCCTCGCCGCCACACCCTCAGCGGTGACCCCGCGGCGATCACGTTCGAGTCGCGCGCCGGCGGGCGGATCGTGGAGCGCGGGCGCGACGGCGCCGAGCACGACTGGGGCCGGGTGCTCGACTGGGAGCCGCCCAGGCGCCTGCGCTACCTGTGGCACCTGTTCTTCGATCCCAGTGAGGCCACCGAGGTCGAGCTCACCTTCACGGCGGTCCCCGCCGGGACGGCCGTCCGCCTCGAGCAGCGCGGCTGGGACCGATTGGGCGACGCCGGGCCACCGCGCCGCGAGCGCACGACGCAGGTGTGGGGGCGGGTCACCGCCGACTACGTGCGCGCGTGTGACGTGGCCCCGCCCGCCACACGCGCGCCCAGTAGATGAGGCGTGCGGCTCAGTCGGGCGGCGCGGTGGCGCCGGTCTTCTTGACCGTCACCGTTCCGGTGCTCTCGGGGTGGAGGCTGCCCGGGGCGTAGTCGAAGATGGCGTGGGTCTTGAAGTTCATGACGAACACGTCGAGCAGGGCGTGGGTCTTGGTATCCAGCCACGCGACGTACAGCTCGTGGTTGCCGATCTGCATCGCCACGTAGTCCTCGACGGGGAACTTGGCCCCGACGTTGGGGCCCGCGATGGGCGTGCCGTGGACGGTCTTGGCCTTGTAGGTCTGCTCGAACGTGTTGCCGGTGTTGCGCCCGCGCGTGTACTTGGCGTCGAGCACGTAGCCCGCCATGCTGAACCGTGGAACGCTCGGCGCCGCGGCGGCGCGGGCCGGATGAGCGGCGGCGCTGCCCGTCGTGACGGCCGCGCACGCCGCGCTGGTGAGTAGGGCGACTCCAGCCGCCCGGACTCGGCCTGAGAACTGCATGAACCCCTCCTCTGGTGGTTGAGCGCGCCACGCTACATGCGGATCCGCCGCCCCCGGCCGCGATTGCGCTGGCGGACAAGAACCATGTCGCTGGGGCGCAAGTGCCCGATCCGGGACCGCGATCGGCCCGGAGGCATATATTCCGCCCGGTCCCTGAAACGGAGGAGAGAGTGAGCACAGCACGACAGCCGCGCTTGGCGGGCAAGGTGGCCCTGATCACCGGCGGCTCGGGGAGCATCGGGCTCGCCACCGCGCGGGCGTTCGTGGCCGAGGGCGCGCGCGTGCTCCTCGCCGACCTCGACGGCGGGGCCCTGGAGCGGGCCGCGGGCGAGGTCGGTGGCGACGTCGCGTGGGCGGTGACCGACGTCACCGATGCCGGCCAGGTCGAGGCGGCGGTCGCGCAGACCGTGACGCATTTCGGGCGGCTGGACTGCGCCTTTGCCAACGCGGGCGTGTTTGGCGTGGTGGCGCCGGTCGCCGAGTATCCCGTGGACGTGTTCAACCGCGTGATGGCGGTGAACGTCACCGGAAGCTTCCTCGTGGCGCAGTCGGCGCTGCGGGTGATGCGCGACGGGGGCAGCCTCGTCATCAACTCGAGCGTGGTCGGACTCACCTCGGATCGGGGCATCGCCGCCTATGCGACGTCCAAGCACGCTGTCGTCGGCCTCATGCGCACCGCGGCCAAGGAGATGGCCCCCCGGGGGATCCGCGTGAACACGATCCATCCCGGACCCACCGACAACACCTTCCAGCACACGATCGAGGTCGAGGCGATCGGCGCCTCCGAGGAGGAGTCGGCCAAGGTCTTTGAGCAGATGATCCCCCTGGCCCGCCACGCCGAGCCTGAGGAGATCGCCCAGGCGGTGGTGTTCCTCGCCAGCGACGAGAGCCGCTTCATGACCGGCCACACGCTGACGGTGGACGGCGGGCTCAGCATCTGATCCCGCGCCGCATGCCGTTCGCTACGGTGTGAGGTGATCATGAGCGGGCCTCAGGGACCCTTCGATCCACAGCTC
>DASXCN010000620.1:0-13733 GCA_036491155.1 Solirubrobacteraceae bacterium
GGCGGCCGGTGCGACCGGCGCGCGCGAGGTGGCGGCGTCGGCGATCCAGGCCCACGGCGGGATCGGCTTCACCTGGGAGGCGGACGTCCACTGGCTCTACAAGCGCGGCGAGGTGGACCGGGCCCTGCTGGGCGGGGCCAAGCGCCACCACGCCGTCCTGGCACGTGTCGCGGCCCAGCGGCTGGCGGTGCCGGCCGGCTGACCCAATGGACAAGTAAACTTATAAGTTTACTTGGAGCCGCGGCCTGCCCCGGCGGGCGGGCGGGCGCAAGATCTGTGGCGGGCGGGCCAGGGGGACAGGGATGCGCGCGGCGGCGCCGAACAGCCTCGTGATCGCCAGCCAAGGAGTCAGCTCATGAACAACTTCCATCGCCCGCACGCTGGGCTGCAGGAGGCCGACGCCTCCGAGGAGGCGCCCCGGTCACCGTTCTCGGACCTCGCGGGTCGCTTTGCCAACTGGATGACCGGCGCCGACCGTCTCACCATGGAGGAGGCGGCGACGGCGACGGCCCCCGCGCGCTCGCCCGAGCCCGAGATGGCCGAGGACGCCGAGGCGCCGCACCCCACCGGCCCCGAGGAGGCGGACCCGACGCGCTTCCCGCTGGCCCCATTCGGCTACAACCGCACGGCCGTCGATGAGCACCTGGCCACGCTCGAACGCGAGCTGGAGGAGCTGCGGGCCAAGAACGAGCCGATGGCCTCGATCACCGACGAGCTCGAGAGGATCGGCGAGCAGACCTCCTCGATCCTCGTCGTCGCCCACGACCAGGCCAACGAGACCACGCGCCTGGCCCAGGAGCAGGCCGAGCGCTGCGTGGCCGACGCGGCGGCCAACGCCGTGCAGATGACCGCCGACGCCAAGGCCAAGCTCCGCGACCTGGACGCCGAGACCGATGCCGTATGGCGCGAGCGCGAGCGGCTGCTGGAGGACGTGCGCGTCGTGTCCGCGGCGCTGACCAACCTCGCCGAGCAGGCCTCAGAGCGCTTCCCCGCCGAGCCCGCGCCGTCCACCGGCTCGTTCGAGAAGGTGGCCGCGCCCGCCCGCGGCATCTGGGAGCAGACCGGGGACGCCACCGAGGCGCAGGGAGCGGACGGGCCATCTGCGGCGGTCGAGCCGCAGGCCACCCAGCCGTTCGCGGTGCTCCAGGACGACGGCGAGGCCGAGAGCCTGCCGGCGCAGCCGGGCGACACCGGCAGCTGGCTGGTGGGCCTCGAACCGCCCGACCTCCAGCCCTGAAGGCCCGTGTCTGCGTCAAAGAACGCAGACAATTCCTTCCAAAATCCATATAAAACTCCCTTAAGGTCGCCTTTGATCAGGCCGACAATTACTGGGCATGGATTGCACGGATGCATGGAGGGACCCTGAGGCGCAGTGGCGCGAGCGACAGTTCGCCGACGCGCAGGCCCTCGCACACGTAGGCTCGTGGGAACGTAGCCTCTCGGAGCAGGGCGCCGCCTGGAGCGATGAGCTGTGCCGCATCCTTGGCCAGCCGGTGGGGTCGACGCCGAGCTTCGAGGAGTTCGTTGCCCTCATCCATCCCGAGGATCAGGAGCGCGTGCGGCGCGACCTGGGCCGCGTGGCCTCGGGCGAGGTGTGCGACTTGAGCTTCCGGATCATCCGGCCCAGCGGCGAGATCCGCCACGTCTACGGGCGGGCACGGCGACGCGAGGGGATGGACGGGGGGGCCTGCCTCGTCGTGGGAACGATCCAGGACGTCACTGACCGTCACGAGGCCGAGACCGCCCGCCGCGAGGCCCAGGACCTCTTCGAGACCGCTTTCTCCCACGCGCCGATCGGGATGGCGCTCATCGCCCCCGACGGCCGCTGGCTCAAGGTCAACCGCGCCCTGTGCGCCATCACGGGCTGGCCCGAGCGCGAGCTGCTCCAGCGCCCCTTCGCCGACATCACTCACCCCGACGACCTCAGCGTCGACGCCGAGCTGCTCGCCCTTCTCGAGGCCGGCGAGATCCCTGGCTACCAGTTCGAGAAGCGCTACATCCGCCGCGGCGGGACGGTCATCTGGGCCGAGGTGTCGGTGTCGCTGGTCCGGGAGGCCGACGGCAGCGCTCGGCACTCCATCGTGCAGGTCGAGGACATCACCGAGCGCAAGGAGGCCCAGCGCCGCCTCCAGGCCGCCGAGGCCGATGCTCGCGCCGAGCGCGACCACGCCACCGCGATCATCAGCGCCATGGGCGAGGGCTACGCGCTCACCATGGACAGCGAGATCAAGGCGATCAACGAGGCGTTGTGCGTGCTCACCGGATTCTCGGCTTCCGAGCTGATCGGCGCTCGCCCGCCGTACCCGTTCTGGCCGCCCGAGGAGCGTCAGTCGATCGCCGCGATCCTGGCCGACGTCGTGGGCAACAGCGGGGGCACCCACGAGCTCACGCTGATGCGCGCCAACGGCGAGCGGTTCGAGGCCGAGATCACCGCGCGGCCCGCGCGCGAGGAGGACGGCCGCGCCATCGGCTTCGTCAGCACTCTGCGCGATGTCAGCGTGCAGAAGCGCCAGCAGCGCGAGCTCGAGCGGCTGGCCCGTACCGACAGCCTGACTCAGCTCGCTAACCGCCACGTCATCCAGGAGGCCCTGGCACGCGAGGCGGCGCGCCGCTCCCATGACCACCATCAGCTGGCTCTCATCCTTCTCGACCTCGATCTGTTCAAGCAGGTCAACGACCGTTTCGGCCATCCCGCCGGCGATGCGGTGCTCATCGAGGTGGCCCGGCGCCTGGAGCGCACCGTCCGCGCCGGCGAGGTGCTGGCCCGCGTCGGGGGCGAGGAGTTCGCGTGGCTGGTGCCCGCCTGCGACGCGGAGGAGGCGGTGGCGGCGGCCGACCGCGCCCGCGCGGCGATCGCCTCTGAGCCCTTCGGGCGCGCCGGCAAGCTCACCATGTCGGCCGGCGTCGGCCTCGTGTCGACCCCGTCGGACGGGGACACGCTGTATCGCATGGCCGACCGTGCGCTGTACGAGGCCAAGCAGTCCGGGCGCAACCGGACCTGCTGCAACGGCGCCGGGGTACTGCGCGCCGCCCAGCACGCCTCCTGACGCGCGCGGCGACGCGCCGTGGCCCCGGCCCCGGAACCACTACCCTCGGGCGCCATGAGCACATCCACGCGGTCGCGGGCGATCGATGCCGTGCTGGCTGAGGCGGTCGCCTCGGGCGCGGTTCCGAACGTCGTGGCGGTTGCCGCGGACCGCGATGGCCTGATCTACGAGGGCGCCACGGGGCCTCGCGCCCCCGGCGAGGACGCGACGGTGGACGTCGACACCCCCCTGCGGGTGATGTCGATGACCAAGCCCGTCGTGACCGTGGCCGCGCTCGTGCTGGCCGAGCAGCGCAAGATCGACATCGACGCGCCGGTGGAGGAGTACTGCCCCGAGTTCGCCGCCCTCGGCCTGCTCGAGGGCATCGAGGACGGCCGTCCCATCCTCCGCGCTCCGGGCCACAAGGCCACGATCAAGCAGCTCATCACCCACACGGCGGGGCTGGGCTACTGGTTCTGGGACGCGCGGGTGCTCGCCTGGGAGCAGGCCGTCGGCGCGCCCAAGCCGATGTCGGGGCTGCGCGCGGTCCTCGATGCCCCGCTGGTGGCCGAGCCCGGGACCGCGTTCGAATATTCCAACGCCACCGACTGGCTCGGCCTGGTGGTCGAGGCGGTGTACGGGCGCTCGCTCGACGAGGCGGTCACCGCGATCGTCACCGAGCCGCTGGGCATGGCCCGGACCGGGTTCGCGCTCGACGAGCGCGCGCGTGCCGAACTGGTGCCGGTACACCTGCGCGCGCCCGACGGGCGCTGGGCGGCGAGTGAGATCGAGCTGCCGGCGCGCCCTGAGTACGTCTCGGGCAGCCGCGGCCTGTATTCCACCGCGCGCGACTACCTCATCTTTCAGCGCATGCTGCTGGGCGAGGGCACCGCCCCCGACGGGACGACGGTGCTCGCGCCTGCAACCGTCCAGGCCATGTTCTCCAACCAGATCGGCTCCCTCGACGTCCCGGCCGAGATCCGCACCGCCGATCCGCAGTCGGCGTTCGGCCTCGCGCTGGGCCCCGGGTACAAGTGGGGCCATGGGCTTCTGCTCAACACCGCCGATGTCTCCGCCCGGCGGCACGCGGGCAGCGGCGGCTGGATGGGCTTGTTCAACACGTTCTTCTGGATCGACCCGGCGGCCGGGGTGGCGGGGGCGATCTACACCCAGGCCCTCCCGTTCCTGATCCCCGAGGCGCTGCGGATGGCCCAGGACTTCGAGACCGCGCTGTACGCGTCGCTGTGAGCTGAGCGGGACCCATGACCGACTCCGCGCCCTCCCCGCGCTCAGCTTGGGTGTGCACGGCCGTGGGGCTGGCCGGCTCCGTGCTCGTGGCCTATGCGGCGCCGCGCGCGGTGGCCGATCACGTCGTCGGCTGGTGGTACATGCCGGGCGCCCCCACCGGGCGGGGCCATAGCATCGTCCTGGTCTACATCGGGATGGCCGTGCTGTGCGGCGCCTGGCTGGCGATGGGGCGCGCGCTGCCCTCGCAGCGGGCGCTGCCGGTGATCGGCGCGCTCTGGATGCTGCCGCTCGCTCTCGCCCCACCGCTCTTCAGCCGCGACATCTACAGCTACCTGGCCCAGGGCCTCATCCTGCACCTCGGCCACAGCCCGTATCACAGCGCCCCCGCCGCCCTGGCCGGCCTGGGCCACCAGCACGTGCTCGACGCCGTCTCGCCGTTCTGGCGCCACACCACGGCACCCTACGGGCCGCTCTTCCTCGGGCTGCTCAGCGTGGTGGCCGGCGTGGTGGGACACCACCTCGTCGCCGGGGTGCTCCTGGCGCGGGTGCTGGAGCTTGCCGGCGCAGCCTTGCTGGCGATCTACTTGCCTCGCCTGGCCCGGTCGATGGGCAGCGACGGGCGCCGGGCGGTGTGGCTGGGGCTGCTCAGCCCGCTGGTGACGCTGGAGCTGATCGCCGCCGGGCACAACGACCTGCTCATGGTGGGCCTGCTGGTCGCCGGCATCGCTTACGCGCTGGACGGGCGTCCACTGCTGGGGGTGGCCATCTGCGCGCTGGCCGCCACCGTCAAGGTGCCCGCGCTGGCCGGCGCGGCGTTCATCGCGGTGGCGTGGGGGCGCGAGGAGCTCGGCCGCCGCGCGCAGATGCGCTTCATGGCCACCGCGGCTCTGCTGTCGCTGGTGGTGCTGGCGGCGGTGACGCTGGTGGCCGGTGTCGGCGTCGACTGGCTCTCGACGTCGCTGTTCTCGACCCCGGCCAAGGTCCGGCTGGCCATCACTCCGGCCACCGGCCTCGGCTACACCGTCGCCTCGCTGCTCTCGGACGTCGGCCTGGGGGTCTCACACCGGGGCCTCGAGGGTGTGTTCGGGGTCGTGGCCTTCGGGCTGACCGCCGTGACCGGCGCGGTGCTGCTGTGCCGGGTGCGGGTGGGGCGGCTGGTGCCGTGGCTCGGTGCGTTTCTCGTGATCGCCGCGGCGGGCGGACCAGCGGCGTGGCCGTGGTACTTCATCTGGGGCCTGGCGCTGTTGTGTGCGCTGCGCGCCCCGCAGCGCTCCATGGGTCTCGCCGTCGCCGTCGTGGTGTCGGTCTTCATCGTCAAGCCCAACGGGATCCTGGCCTTGCCGCTGCAGTCCGCACCGGCGGTGATGGTGGCCTACGCGCTCATCGGCGTGATCGCGTGGCGCCACGGCCGGCGGCGTCGTCAGCACCCGAGACCCGCCCCCGTGCGCGAGAGCACCCCCTCGGCGCTGGCCGGTACCTGAGGCTGGCCACCATGTCCATCGGAGTGCTCAAGCGACCAGGCCGCGTGGCGCCGGCCCGCGCGCGTGTGCGCGACGCGCGCGATTGGGGCGCGATCGCCGCGGCGGCGCTGCTGGCCGCCGTGCTCACGCTCATCGGCCTCAGCGGGCGCAGCCTCGGCTTCGACGAGGGGGCGACGGCCTCGATCGCCGCCCAGCACGGGGCGGCGCTGTGGCGGGCGATCGCCCACGACGGCGGCAACATGTCGGGCTACTACCTGCTGATGCACCTCCTGGTCGGCGCGTTCGGCAACGGCGTGGTGGTGCTGCGCCTGCCGTCGGTCCTCGCCACCGCGGCCACCGCCGGGCTGATCGCGGCGATCGCTCAGCGGCTGTTCGCCGACCGGCGGGTGTCGCTCGCCGCCGGCGTGCTGGCCGCCGTCAGCCTCCCGCTCATCTACTGGGGCCAGACGGCGCGCGGGTACGCGCCGATGGTGGCCTTCGTGTGCGCGGCGATGCTTGCGTTCATCGCGCTCGTGGACGACGCGGCTCCGGACGCCGGCACCCGTGCGGCGCGGATCGTGCGGGCACGCCGTGGCCCGTGGCTGTGCTTCGTGGCGGCGATGACGCTGGGCATGTACTGCAGCTTCGTCGCGGCGCTGGTGATCCCCGTGCAGCTCCTTGCCGTGCTCGCCCGCCGGGAGGCCGCGCGGCGGTACGGGTCCGCGCTGGTGGCGGTCGCAGTGCTGTGCGCGCCCCTGGCCGTGCTGGCGGTCCGCCGCGGCTCGGGCCAGCTGTTCTGGGTCCAGCCGCCCAGCCGCATGGTCGACACCCAGGTCCTCCAGGCGGTGACGTCGGCCGGCCTGCAGCCGGTGTTCCATCACAGCTTCACCACCAAGGCGCTGATGTGGGCGACGATCGCCGCGGTGGCGGCGCTGGCGGTGCGCACGGCGGTGCAGTGGCGGCGCGGCGAGGCGGTGTGGGCGATGGGCCTGGTGCTGGCGTGGTGCGTGCTGCCCGCCGGGCTGACCTTCCTGTACTCCATCGTTTCGCACCCCATCTTCGTCCCGCGCAACGTGCTGATGTCCACGCCGGCGGTGGCCCTCGCCCTCGCCCCGGCGCTGGGCGAACGGCGATGGCCGCGCTACCTGGCGCCGGTCCTGCTGGTCCTGGTGCTGGCCGCGCGGGCCATCCCGGTGGTGCGCGCGTCCGGCGTCTCGCCCGAGCCGTGGCGGGCGGTGACGGCGATGGTCCTGGCGCAGACCCAGCCCGGGGACTGCGTGACGTTCTATCCCGCCGACGCGCGGATGGCCTTTCAGTACTACGTGGGCACTGGAACCGCGGCGCGCGCAGCGCCTCGGTCGGTGCTGCCGGTCGTCGCCTGGGGCGTGGTCCGCCCGTTCGTCGAGGACTACGCCATCCCGTCACGCGCAGAACTGGCGCAGCGCAGCGCCGGGTGTCGGCGGATGTGGCTGATCTCGAGCCACGAGGGCCAGCCCAACGGGCCGCCGCAGTCGCGTGCCAACCGCGCACAGTGGTTTGGCCTGGCCGCGGAGCTCGAGCGGCGCTTTGGCTCCGGGCAGGTCCACAAGTACGGCTACGCCAGCGTGATCCACGTCCAGCTCATGCCGGGCCGTGGCGCCCGCTGAGCGCGGCACCGGTCTGACCAAGCGTCAGGGACGCAGGGTGAAGCCGTAGAACGTCAGCAGGCTCAGCCCGGCCAACAGCACCCCGTTGCACCACACGACCACCCGGAACCAGCGGCCGCGGGCGTACCGGGCGACGACCATCACGGCGGGGAACGCGGTGATGAGCATCCGGGGCAGCGGGGGCACGTTGGACGAGGTGTAGGCGAGGAACGCGATGGCCAGGGTCCACAGGATCGCCTCGGGGGAGATCTCGCGCCGCGAGAGGTAGATCAGCCCGAGCGACAGGGCCAGCACCACCCCCCCGATCAGCCCGATGACCAGGTTGAGGTTGATCGTGGGCTCGTTGAAGTGCTGGAAGTCGATCTCACCGGCCAGCTTCTGGGCCATGTGCCACAGCGACAGCGGCGTGGTGGTCTCGCTCCAGCCGTGATGCTGGGCGATGTAGGTCGCCAGCGGGTTACCCGTCCATGCCCACAAGAACGCCATGAACGCGCCCACGCCGGTGAGCGAGAGGATGGGCGCGAGGAAGGCGCGGCGGGCCGGGCGCACCGACCAGCCCCACCGCCGCCACTCTCGCAGCGCCGCGAACAGGCACACCGGCACCAGCGCCAGCCCCACCGGCTGCACCGCGGTGGCAAAGCCGGCCAGAATGCCGGCCAGGACCCAGCGGCGGCGCTCGAGCGCATAGATGCAGCCCGCGGCGAGGGGTAACAGCAGTCCTTCGGAGTAGACCATCGAGAACACCACCGAGCCCGGGAAGACGACGAACAGGATCGTGGCGCGGCGTGCGGTGTCGCGATCCCACCAGCCCTCGGCGAGACGGTGGACCAGGACTGTGGCCGCCAGCCCGCCCGCCGCGGAGACGAGCGCTCCGGCCACGGTGGCGCACCAGATCGCGTCGTGGCCGGTGAGGAGCAGCAGCGGCTGCTCGACGACGAAGATGACGAGCGGGAACAGGGGGAAGAAGCCGAGGTTGGTCTGGGCGAAGGACACCTCCTGCGGATAGCCGTGATTGGCGATCCCTCGGTACCACAGCCCATCCCAGTTGGCCAGCTCATGGAGGAAGTTGTGGTGTCCGAAGGTGCCGTTGAGGTAGGCGACCAGGAGCAGCAGGCCCCGGGCGGCGACGTACATGACGGTGATCCACAGCAACTCCTGGCGGGCGGCAGCGGACAGGCGGGCGCGGGTACGGGTACGTGGCGCCGCGCGCACGCGCACGGGTTCCTCGACGACCGTCGCGGCGCCGGCCCGGAGTTCGAGCTCGGAAAGCCCGACCGCCTCGTCGCGAAATTGCCCGGCTGAGTCGGGAAGTGTCTCCACGGCGGGCCAGTTTATGTGCCGTGAAGTAAGAACGGCGTATGGCGCAGGCCTCCCGGGGGCTGCGCCATCAGCCCGCGACCGGTTGCAAAGACACGCTTCCGTGCCACTGGAACGCGTCCGTGCACACCGCTCCGTCGCCCTGGCACGGGCTGGTGGCGAAGTCCTGCGCCAGGTCGGCCGAGGCCGCCGGCCAGGCGACCGCCACCGGGGCGTAGGGCCGGGCCGGCAGGGTCCCGCCCAGCAGCTTGAGTGGGCCGGCAACCGCCGCCGCAGCTCCGCCGTCCCACAGCGATGGTCCCAGCGTGAAGTCGTCGGGGTTGCAGGCGCCCTTCTGGCGCATAGCGACCGGCACTCCGGCCTGCAGCCCCGCGCCCTCCGGGAACGACAGCTGACCGGCCGGGTTCACGCCCCCGGCGGCGAAGGCCGTCGTGCAGCGAAACGTCGTCGCCCGCCCGTTGCAGCCCACGTCCTGCACTGACCGGTCGATCGTCTCGGTGGCGGTGACGTGGGAGCCCGCGGCGTCGAAGCTGACCGCGGGCACGAAGGTGATGTGCCCGGCGCCGCGCACCGCCGAGAGCAGACGGTCCAGATCCACCACGTAGCGCACGCTCCATGCCATCGGGCTGACCGTGTCGGTCTCCTGGTCTGTGAAGAAGCCCGAGCCGGCGCAGACGCTGCCGTAGTTCTGCAGGTAGGCGATCGACTCGTGGCCCGTGCCCGCATAGACGACCGCCACCCGGAAGTCGCGCGACAGGTCGGCTCTCACCGGTCGCGGGGGCGGCGCGGGGCGAACCCCGCCACCGACCAGGTGGTAGTAGGTGCTCTGGAGCCCGGGCGTCGCCCCCGAGCGCGTCTGCCCGGCGGTCTGCGGCGTCATCGAGCGCACCACCGCCCAGGAACCGTTGACCGTGGAGGTGCGGATGGAGACCACCGCCTGGCCGTGGTGGGCGCGCTGCGCGGTGAAGGCGCGCGCGATGACCTGCTGGGTGTGGCCGCCGACGAGCTGCGCGGCGAGCCCCGTCGGCGGGGCGGCGAGCGCCAGCGCGCACAGTCCGACGATGATGGCCACCCCTCGCGTGGTTGCCTGCGAGCGCACCGGCATCCAGGCCGAGGGTAGAGCCTCCGTCAGTCGGCCAGCGCCGCCAGGATCGCCTCCACCACGGCCTGGGGATCGCGCTGGGGCACCAGATGGCCCGCCGTGGCGCTGTGACGCAGACGGGCTCCGGGGATCTGGCGGCTGAGGGTCTGCACCGCCCGCGCGGGGACGATGCGATCGTGGGTGCCGGCGATGATCGTGGTGGGGGCGCTGATCGCGCCCAGGCGGCGCTCGAGCTCAGGCAGGTCGCGAACCAGCGTCCGCTGCTCGGCCGCGTAGGCGCGCCAGGCCGACGGGCGGCGCACGGCGGCGCCGGCCGCGCGCAGATAGGCATCGTCGAGGTGGCGGGCGCGCGCGATACGTCCGCGCACGGGCCTCACCGCCAGCGCCAGGCCCAGGCCGCCGAGGACCGCGGCGGCGGTGACGTCGCCGGTCACGGGCGCGGCCAGCCAGCGGTCCAGGGGGTACAGGGCGGCCAGGTTGGCCGCCGGGGCGGCAAGCACCAGAGCGCAGACCCGGTCCGGTGTGGTGGCGGCCAGCCACGCCGCCACGGCGGCGCCGAGGCTGTGCCCCACGACCACAGCGCGCTCGGCGCCCCGCCGGTCCAGCGTGCAGAGCGCCGCCGCGGCGTTGCCGGCCAGGTCGCGTGGGGGCGTGGCGCCATCCCAGCCGGGGCGGTCAGTAGCGAGGGCGTCGGCTCGTCCATCCAGCGCGGCCACCACGCCGGCCCAGTCAGCGGCTCCGCCGGGCTGGCCGTGGAGCAGCAGCACCGTGGGCCGCGCGGCCGGGGTCACGGCAGCAGTGGGGCGGGGCTGGGGCGCCTAGGCGCCGGGAGGCCCGCCGTGGGGGTCGTCGCCCACGGCCTGACCGTCTCGTCCCACGTAGCCGTCCTTGCCACCGGCCACCACCACGATCGCGGCGTCCTGGCCGACGTTGCGCATCCGCCGGTGGGTGGAGGGGTCCACGCGCGCCATCCCGCCGGCGCGGACGACGTGCGTGGCGCCGTCGCCGAAGCGGAACTCCACCTCGCCCTGGTGCACGAAGTACGTCTCCTCCTGGTGCTCGTGGAAGTGCACCCCGGTCGCGTAGCCGGGAGGCAGCACCACCGCATTGATGCCGAACGCGGTCACTCCGAGCTCGCGCCGAACCTTGCGAAACCCGAAGCCCTCGCCCATGGCGTCCAGGTGGGACACCGCGTAGCCGTCACCCTGCGTTGCGTCGCTCATCTCAAGTCGCTGCATGGTATCTGCCAACGCTCAATCCGGCATGCCCGGAGGCACGTGAGGGGGCATACTAGGTCGGTGACCTCAGCGCTCCTATCCGAGGCGCTCGCTCCTCTGCGCCAGAACCCCCGGCGCACTGCGGTCATGTTCGACATCGACGGGACGCTGGCGCCGATCGTCGACCACGCCTCCGACGCGCACATCCCGGAGTCGACCCGCCAGCTGCTCATCTCCGTCGCCCGCAGCTATGGCCTTGTCGCCTGCGTGACCGGGCGGCGCGCCTCCGAGGCGCGCGCCATGGTCTCGATCGGCTCGATCAACTATGTCGGGTCGCACGGCGTGGAGCTCCTGCGGGCTGGATGGACCGAGGCCGTGCTCGACCCTGAGGTGGCCGACTGGATCCGCCGCATCCATGACTTCGGCCACGAGAGCGACACCGCGGACGTCCGCAAGCGCCGCGTCCGGCTGGAGGACAAGGGGCCGATCGTCGCCTTCCACTGGCGGGGCGCCCCCGACGAGGCCGCCGCCAAGGCCGCCGTCGACGCCATCGCCCAGCGCGCCCAGGCGGCGGGCCTGCACACCCACTGGGGTCGCAAGGTGCTGGAGGTCCGGCCCCCGGTCAAGATCGACAAGGGAGCCGGGATCATCCGCCTGCTCAACGAGGTGGGCCCCGACATCGAGGTCGCGCTGTATGTCGGCGACGACACCACGGACATCGACGCCTTCCGCGCGCTCGGCTCGCTGGTCGAGGAGGGTCGCCTGGAGCGGGCACTGCGGGTCGGGGTCCAGTCCGATGAGGGACCGTCGGAGATCCAGGCCGAGGCCGACTTCCTGGTGGACGGCCCCGAGGGCGTACGCGAACTGCTGACCGTGCTCAGCGCTGAGGGTCCTCCGGACCCTAAGTGAGCGCCGGTGAGATTCGCCGAGTTCCTCCGCACCACCGTGCTGATCAGCGCCGCTGCGGCGAGCGCCCTGGCCGCCGTGACGCTGGCCGGCGCCGTGGGCGGCGAGCATCCCCTGGTGGTCCCGGTCGCAGCAGGCTGGTGGGTCCTGGCGGGCCTGATCGGCTGGTGGCTGGGCCGGCGCGCGGAGACCTCCTCGCCGATCGCCAACCTCCTGGCCAGCGCGCGCACCCAGCCCTCCCTGCCCGAGCTCAACCCGGCGCGGGTGGTCCTCAACCGGCTGTGGCCGCTGCTGCTCTCGACTCTGGGCGCCGGCGCTCTCGGGATCATCCTCCCCCAGGTGCCGGCGGTCGCGGCCGGCTTCGCCGTCATCTGGGCGCTGGCGTGGCGGCGTCAGTCAAGCGCCGTGACGGCCATCGAGGAGCGCGACGGCGCGCGCTTCTACGTGGAGCGCACCTCGCCGCTGCAGCCCATCCAGCTGGTGCGCACCCCCGGCTTCCGCACCAACCTCATGGAGCTCAACGGCTCGCCCGTGTCGCGGTCTGCCCGGCAGGTCTGACGCGGCCTTGACCGCACGACCCTGGCCCGACACGTCCTGCCCCGTTTGCTGCCAGGATTGGGAGCGTGATTTCACCGGCCGCCATCCCCAGCCCGGCCTCGAACGGCTTCAGCATCGGCCCGTTCTTCTTTCACGCCTACGGGATCGCCTATGTGTTCGCCGTCGCCGCCGCGATCTACATCTCGCGCCGGCGCTGGGGCCGCGTGGGCGGCGACCCTGAGCTCTGCTACGAGATCGCGATGTGGGCCTTCCCCGCCGGGCTGATCGGCGGGCGGATCTACTTCGACATCACCACGCCCAGCCAGATCCCCGACCACTGGTGGGGCATCTTCGCCATCTGGGACGGCGGGCTGGGCATCTGGGGCGGCATCGCCGGGGGTGTCGCCGTGGGACTGTGGGTCGCCCACCGCCGGTTGGGGCGTGCCGACCTCCTGCGCTTCATGGACGCGGCGGCGCCGGGCCTGCTGGTGGCCCAGGCGATCGGCCGGATCGGCAACTACTTCAACCAGGAACTGTTCGGCGCCCCCTCGTCCCTGCCCTGGGCGCTGAAGATCTCGGCGCCGCACCGCCCGCCCGGTTACCTGAACGTCCCCACGTTCGCGCCCACCTTCCTCTACGAGCTCATCTGGAACCTGCTGCTGGCTTCGTTCCTGGTGTGGCTGGGCTCGCGGCGCAAGATCCGCGCGCCGGGCATCTTCGCCCTGTACGTGGCCGGCTACTCGGGCTTTCGCATCTTCGAGGAGACCCAGCGCATCGACTATTCCAACCACATCTTCGGCCTGCGCCTGAACTTCTTCGTCGCCTCCGTCCTGTGCCTCATCGGACTGCTGTGGTTCGTGGCGGTCCAGCGCGGGTGGCGGGGCTGGGGCGTGGAGCCGGCCGCGGTGGTGCCGGAGAGCGAGCGGGTGGCCGGGCCGACGCGAGGGCTGGGGTTCCCGCGGGCCGCGGCCGCGACCGCCGGCGGGGGTTCGCGGGCCGCGTCCGCCTCCTCGTCTGCGGGCTCTCGTGCGGGCGCGGGTGCGGGTCGCCGGCCACCGCCACCGCCGCGGAAGGCCTCGGGGCGCTCTCGGCGACACTGACGCTGGTCAAACAGCGGCTATCAAATGGGGACCGCAGCGAGTGGCGATGGTCTGCGACCAACGTTGATGACAAAAGTGCCCTGTACGGGCCGGATTGTCATCAGCGTCGACGCGGGCGGTCACCGGAAGCGCCCGGCCCGCCTTCGAAAGCCGTCGTTGACGTTCGCCCCGCGC
>DASXCN010000621.1:0-4525 GCA_036491155.1 Solirubrobacteraceae bacterium
TCATGCAATCCCGGGGCTGGGCAGACCGCGCGGACGAACTTCATCATCAAGGCAGGCCGCATCCGCGTCTGGATCCGCGCCCCCGATCAGCCGGGCGACAACCAGGGCGAGTCGCAGGGCGGCGGGCCGGTGGTCTAGCTCGGGTCGGTCAGGCCGGTGAGCAGGGAGCTCTCCGAGGTGGCGGCGCTGAGCTGATCGGCGAACGAGAGGCCGTTGTCGTCGCTGGTGGTGGGCGTCGCGGCCGACGGGCCGGCGGCGTCAGTCGAGTCGGTTGAGTCAGTCGAGTCGGTTGAGTCGGTGGAGAGCAGGCTCTCGAGGCCGCCGCCCCCGCCGTGGTGGTGATGGTGGCCGCCCGCGCCGGGGGCGCGATTGGCGGTGTTCTGCGCGGATGACGACTGCTGCAGCGCCGAAGCGTTGACGCCGCCGATCGAACCGATGGACATGGGGCCTCCGAGGTGAGGGAGCGAGATCCGTGATGGCATCGGCCCCGGTCGATTGGCTAATGAGGAGGATCGCCTGAGAGTTTCCTGAGCCAGGCCTGGGCGCGACAAGCGCCGGCGGCTCGCGCTCGCGTCCGCGGAACCGCCGGTCGGAGGCTCAGCCCACGGGCGCCGCCGCCGACTTGACCAGCTTCGTCGACGGGGAGATGTAGGTGCCGCGATTCTCGCCCTGGCAGATCGACGCGATCGCGTCGCGTTCGTCGAAGTCGAAGACGTGCAGCGGTAGCTCGTAGTCACGCGCCAGCACGATCGCCTGCTGGTCCATGACCCGCAGGTCGCGCTCGAGCACGTCGCTGTAGCCGAGCGTGTCGTAGCGGTGGGCGCTGGGCTCCTTGCGCGGGTCCGCGTCGTAGATCCCGTCGGTGCCGTGCTTGGCCAGCAGGATGGCGTCGGCGCGCAACTCGATGGCGCGCTGCACCGCTGGGTAGTCGGTGGTGACGTAGGGCTGGCCGATGCCGCAGGCCAGCAGCACCAGCTGGTCGCGCTCCAGGTGCGCCAGCGCCTTCAGTCGGATGAAGGGCTCCGCCATCGACTGCATCGGCAGCGCGGTCATGAGGCGCACGTCCTCGAGCCCCCGGTGCTTGAGCACCCCGCGCAACAGGATCCCGTTCATGACGGTGCCGAGCATGCCGATGTTGTCGGCCTCGGCGCGCTCGATCCCCCAGTCCTCGGAGACGTTGCCGCGGAAGAAGTTGCCACCGCCCACCACGACGGCCTCCTCGACGCCGAGGTTACGCGCGGCGATCAGCTGGTCGGCGACGTATTCGATCGCATGGGACTCGAGCCCGAAGGCCGAAGCTCCCGCAAACGCACGCCCGCTGAGCTTGACGATCACGCGCCGGTAACGGAGCGAAGACACGGGGCAAGCCTAGCGTATGGGCGCCCGTCGACCGGGTCGCCGCGAGCCGCCGCAAAACGTGTCAGGCTTGCGGTCAGATGCCGCATCCGGGCGCCGCCAGGACGTCGCCTTCCCAGCCGCCGGGTGCCGCGCGGGCCCGGGCCCGTAGCTGGTTCTCATATCAGGCCAACGTCGCCGGACGCGGGATCGTCGCCAGTTACACCGCGCGTTTCTGGGTGATCGTCGCGGTCGTCGGCGTGATCGCGGGGGCGGGCGCCTCGGCGCTCGTCGGCCTGCTGCACCTCGTCGAGCACCTCGCCTTCGGCTACCGCAGCGGTCCCTTCCTCGACGGCGTCGCGGCCGCCGCGTCCTGGCGTCGCGTGGCGGCGCTCGTCGTGGCCGCCGGAGTGGTGGCCCTGGGAACGTACGTGCTCGGCCGGATGCCGGTGTCGGGAGGAATCGAGGTGTCCGAGGCGGTGTGGCTGCGCGGCGCCCACATTTCAGTAGTGCCCAGCGTCGCCCGCGCGGTGGTGTCGATCGTCACCGTCGGGCTGGGGGTGTCGCTGGGCCGCGAGGGCGCCCCGCAGCTCGTCGGCGCCGCGGGCGCGAGCTGGCTGTCTGACTGGGGCGGCCTGCCCACGTGGCAGCGTCGCCTGCTCGTCGCCTCCGGCGCGGGCGCGGGTTTCGCTGCGGTCTACAACGTGCCGCTGGGCGGGACGCTGTTCGCGCTCGAGGTTCTGCTGGGGACGCTGTCGCTGCCGCTGGTCCTACCCGCGCTGGCGACCTCGGTCATTGCCACGTGCGTGGCCTGGATCTTCCTGGGTACGGGACCCACCTACCGCCTCCCGTCCTACGCCGTGCACCCCCAACAGCTTGCCTGGGCCGCCCTGGCGGGACCGATCATCGGCGTGGTCGCGATCCTGTGGGTGCGCATCATCGCCTGGGCCGGCACGCACCGCCCGACCGGCCGGGGCCGCTACTTCGCGCCGCTGGTCGTCTTCGTCATCCTCGGGCTGGTCTCCATCAAGTACCCCGAGCTGTTGGGCAACGGCAAGGGCGTGGTCCAGCTGGCCGCGGTGGGGAGCGTCTCCTTCGGGCTGCTCTGGGTCCTCTTCGTGCTCAAGCCGCTGGCCACCGCGGCCTGCCTGTGGACGGGGTCGCCGGGGGGGCTGTTCACGCCCAGCCTCACCATCGGCGCCCTGCTGGCCGGCATCCTGGGCTACGGCTGGCTGCACCTCTTCCCCGGGGCTCGGCTGGGCAGCTACGCGATCATCGGCGGCGGCGCGTTCCTCGCAGCGTCGATGCAGGGGCCCCTGTCGGGCGTGGTGCTCGTGCTCGAGCTGACGCGCAACTTCGACTCCCTGATGGCGCCCACGCTTCTGGCCGTGGTGGAGGCGACGGTCATCGCTCGGCGGCTGGGCGCGCCGTCGATCTACTCCGCGCGCCTGCGGCCCGAGCCCGACGAGCTCACCACGCGCTCGCCCGGCGGCGCGGCGGTCGACACGCTGGAGCGGGTCGGGTCGCTGCCCGGCGAGGACGATCCCGACCGACCGGCGCCGGCTCCCGAGGCCGACGACCCGTTAAACGACGAGAGCCCCGGCCGCCACTAGGGCGACCGGGGCTCGGGTCAACAGTCAGTCTGTCTAGGCGGCGCGCCGCAGCTCCTCGAGCTGGTTGCTCATCGCCAGGCGGCTCAGGCCCTGGGCCTCGAGCTCGCGGGCCTTGCTGAGCGGGATGCCCAGCTCGATCCCCGTCTGGCGGAGGTTGAGCGGCTCTGTGCCGACCAGGCCGAATCGCAGGCGGATGACGTTGCGCTCGGCTTCGGGCAACTGGGCCACCGCGCCGGAGATCAGCTCCTGGCGCTCGGCCGACTCCACCTCTTCGGTGGGCTCGGGCCGATCGGACGCGAGCAGATCGCCAAAGGCGGTCTCGCCGTCCTCGCCAACGGGCTGGTCCAGGCTGGTGAGCCCACGCGTGAGCTCGCGCAGCTCGGCGACCTCTTCGACGTCGAGCTTGGCCTCGGCCGCGATCTCCTCGTCGGTGGGTTCACGGCCCAGCTTGGTGCTGAGCTCGGACTCCACCTTGCGCACCTTTGTCTGGCGCTGCGCGACGTGCACAGGCAGGCGGATGGTGCGCCCGTGGTTCTGCAGACCGCGCTGGAGCGCCTGGCGGATCCATAGGGTGCCGTACGTCGAGAACTTGAAGCCGCGGCGCCAGTCGAACTTCTCGACGGCGCGGATCAGACCAAGCATCCCCTCCTGGACCAGGTCCTCCATAGGAAGGCCGTGGCCCTGGTAGCGGCGAGCCTGGGAAACGACGAGCCGCAGGTTGGAGTTGATCATCCTCTCCTTGGCGGCCAGGTCTCCGCGCTCGATGCGCTTGGCCAGCTCGATCTCCTCGTCGGCCGTCAACAGCGGGTGCTGCCGCGCCGAACGCAGGAAGAGGTCGAGCGAGTTCTCCGTCATGGCGCCCGTGCCGGGAGCCGCGTTCAGACGCGCCTCGGCGGTCGCCGGATGGTGCTCCGCGGAGCGAGCCGCGCGTCGCCGGGGCTGCCGGCGGCGCGACGGGGCAGCCGCGGCCGAGCCATGCTCGCCGCGACCGCGGGCACGCGGGCGCTGCTTTGTATCGTGATGCTCGTTGAGACCCTGTGTGGGGGTCTCGCGAGTATCGGTCTCAGGGCTGTTCAGAACAATCTCCGTGTCTCGCATGGGGGTTTTCTCCATCGGTAATGGTACCAAATTGTTCGACGATTGTCGAACTAAGCGCGCCACTACCGGCTGTGAGCAGAAAAGAGGGCCTGCGGCGCTATTCGCCCGCAGACCATCATTCCCGCCTGCGCGCCGATTACGCAGGCACAATCTCAAATGGACGTATTGACGGGCTAAGAATGTCGACAACCTGTGCGTAAATCGCACATTCCGCACCCCCATGTGGGGGGGTCCGGTGTGTCGTTTGTCTTCTTAGACCCGGCGATCTGTGGTTCGGTTCAGGCTCCACTCACCAGCTTCGCGATGTCGGGAGTGCCCAAACCGGTCACGAGATCGTACCCGGGTCCGGCCGTGTACGCGGTGTTGGAGCCGACGGTGATGTCGTGGAACGCGGTCGACGGCTCCGTCGAGTACAGCACCGGACCGCCGAAGCCGAGGCCGGCGTGGGCGCCGTTGACACGGGCCCAGATGCCCTGCCA
>DASXCN010000622.1:0-2110 GCA_036491155.1 Solirubrobacteraceae bacterium
CCGTCCTTCTCGGTGTGGGCCGCCGCCGGGAAGAAGAACACCTCGGTGGCGATGTCCTCGGTGCGCATCTCCCCCGTCTCGATCTCCGGTCCGTCCTTCCACCACGTCGCCGACTCGATCAGCGAGAAGTCGCGGACCACCAGCCAGTCGAGTTTGGACATGCCCAATCGCTGCATCCGGTTGTTGGCCGAGCCAACCGCAGGGTTCTGCCCGAACAGCATGTACCCCTTGACCGTGCCGGCGATCTGCTCCATCACCGTGTCATACGTGCTGTGGCTGCCGGTCAGGCGGGGCAGGTAGTCAAAGCAGAAGTCGTTGTCCGCTGACGCCGCCTCGCCCCACCACGCCTTGAGCAGGCTCACCGTGTAGTCGCGCATGTTGCCCCAGAACCCCTTGTCCGCGGCGTTGCCGGCGACGAACTCGTCCAGGTCGGCGTGGGCGTGGGCGTGCGGCATCGGGATGTAGCCCGGCAGCGTGTCGAATAGCGTCGGGATGTCGCTGGAGCCCTGGATCGAGGCGTGGCCGCGCATGGCCATCACCCCGCCGCCGGGGCGCCCCATGTTCCCGAGCAGAAGCTGGAGGATCGAAGCGGCGCGAATGTACTGGGAGCCGATCGTGTGCTGTGTCCAGCCCACGCCGTGCACGAACGCCGTGGTCCGCTCACGGCCGGAGTTGGCCACGAACAGCTCACACACCTTGGCGAACACGTCCTGGGGGATCCCGCACACCCGCTCCACCATCTCCGGCGTGTACTCGGCGTAATGGCGCTTGAGGATCTGCCACACGCACCGGGGGTGCTGGAGGGTGAGGTCCAGTTCAGGCGTCCCACGCGCGTCGTCGCGGCGCTGGCCTTCGCCGCCGGGACCCTGGCTGGGCAGGTTGCCCTCCTGGTCGCGCTGTCCCGAGGCCGCGGCGACGAAGGCGCCTTCGTATTGCCAGCTGCTCGGCTCATAGCCGCGCAGCTCCGGGTCAAAGCCCGAGAACAATCCCTCGTCGCCGGCGTCCTCGAACTCGTCTCGGATGATCGTCGGCGCGTTGGTGTAGTGCAGCACGTACTCGCGGAAGTCCGACTCGGTGGTGATGACGTGGTTGATGATCGCGCCGAGGAAGACGATGTCGGTGCCCGCCCGCAGCGGCACGAACATGTCCGCCAGCACGCTGGTCCGGCTGTAATGCGGATCCACGTGGATGATCGTGGCCCCGCGCGCCTTGGCCTCCACCACCCATTGGAAGGCCACCGGGTGAGCCTCGGCCATATTGGAGCCCTCGAGCACGATCAGGTCGGAGTTCTGCAGGTCGCCGGGCAGCGTGCTGGAGGCTCCACGGCCAAACGAGGTCCCCAGCCCGACGACGGTTGAGCTGTGGCAGACCCGGGCCTGATTCTCGATCTGGATGATCCCCAGGGCGGTGAGGAACTTCTTGATGAGGTAGTTCTCCTCGTTGTCGAGCGTCGCTCCGCCCAACGCGGCGATGCTCATGCACCGCCGCACCCGCTTGTCCTCGCTCTCCCACTCCCACCCCTTGCGGCGGGTGGCGACGATCCGGTCGGCCACCATCTCCATCGCGGTCTGGAGGTCCAGCCGCTGCCAGTCGGTGGCGTGCGGCGGGCGATAGAGGACGTGCTCCTCACGCGAGGCGCCAGTGGTCAGCTGCAGCGTCGCTGAGCCCTTGGGACAGAGACGCCCGCGGCTGTGGGGCGCATCCGGGTCTCCTTCGATCTGGATGACGCGCTCGTCGGAGACGAACACGTTCTGCGCACAGCCGACCGCGCAGTAGGGGCACACCGACTTGACGACGCGGTCCGCGGTGTGCGTACGCGCCACGAGTCGTTCAGAACCTTTCGACTTCGCCGCCGCGCCGCGACCCAGCTTGTCGGCGCCGCGCAGCTGACGCAGTACCGGCCAGCCGCCCGGCGCGGTCACGCGCCTCGCTCCAGATCGCGCGCGGCGCGCGCCTTGACCCATGCGATGACCGTCTCGTCGCGAGTGGGGTTGTGGGCCGGCGGGTTGACGAGATCCTGGCTGCTGCCGGGCGCCACCGGCTTGTCGCGCAGCTCGTCGGGGTGCCGGGTGTCGCTGCCGTCGGCGGGCAGACCGGTGGCGATCATGTA
>DASXCN010000623.1:0-1526 GCA_036491155.1 Solirubrobacteraceae bacterium
GTCGCTCGGGACTCCAGCGGGTGACGTCGACCCCGCCCATGAGCACCCTTCCGCCGTCGGGGGAGGTGAAGCCGCTGAGCAGGTCGAAAACGGTGGTCTTGCCGGCGCCGTTCGGACCGATGAGGCCGAGGATCTCGGCGCCGCGCACCGTGAGGCTCAGGTCGTCGACGGCCCGGATCCCGCCGTAGCTCTTCGAGAGTGCCCGGCCCTCGAGCACGACGTCTCCGACAGGCTGGGAATGGGGAGCGCGGGCCGGCACCCGCGTCGTCCCGTCAGCGTCGCGGGCGCCGTCAGGGCCGGCGGCGTCCCCAGTCGCGGTCGGCACGTCGAGGAACACCGCCCGCAACAGATCGGGCCGATCCAACAGTGCGGCGGTGGGCCCGTCGAAGCGGACCCGACCCCGCTCGAGGAAGACCGCCCGCTCGCAGACCGTGAGTGCGACGTTGACCGACTGCTCCACCACGATGACGGTCGTGCCCCGGGCGTGGATGAGGCGCAGCGTCTCGATGAGCTGCTCGACCACGGCGGGCGCCAGACCCAACGACAGCTCGTCGATCATCAACAGGGTCGGTCGGGCCATGAGGGCCTGGGCCAGGGTGAGCATCTGCTGCTCGCCCCCGGACAACGTCCCCGCCGTCTGCGACAGCCGTTCGGCCAGGACGGGGAAGAGCTCCAGCGCCTGGGCCAGGCTGAGCGTGAGGTGATCCGCGTCGCGCCGATGCAGCCAGCCCGCGACCCGCAGGTTCTCGGCCACGCTCAGCCCCGGAAACGTGCCTCGGCCGCCGGGGACGGTGACGATCCCCATGCCCGAAGTTCGCTCGGGCGGGTTCCCGGTGATGTCCTCGCCATCGAACACGACGGCGCCGCGGGTGACCGGCACGGCGCCGGCAACCGTCCGCAACAGCGTGGACTTTCCCGCGCCGTTGGTCCCGAGTAAGGCGAGCATCTCGCCCTCGGCGACCTCGAGGTCCACGCCGAAGAGGACCTGCACCGGGCCGAACGACGCATCGAGGCCCTGACACACGAGCAGCGGTCGGCCGTCGGTAACTGCGGGCGGCGTCGGCACGATCTGGGCCGGTTCGATCTGCGTCGGTTCGCCCACATCGGCCGGCGCCGGGGCAGGAGGAGCTCGTCCTCCGGCGAGGCGGCGGATGAGGGCGTCGCGCGCCGAGAGGACCGCCCGACCGAGACCGCCCGGGAGCACGAGGAGCACGAGCAGCAGCCCCAGCCCGGTGGTCAGCTGCGCCCACTGCGCCGTGAGGGAGAGCGTGGCCCCTCGCACGACCACGACGCCGAGGACAGCGCCGAGGAGCGAGCCGATGCCGCCGATGACCGCCATCGAGAACACGGCGATGCTGGCCGCGGGGGAGAAAGCCGAGGCTGACACGGCGTGGTCGTGGGCGGCAAGGACCCCGCCGGCGACGCCGGCCACGAAGCCGGACACGGCGAAGCCCATGAGCTGACTACTCACGCGGCCGATCCCGAACGAGCGGGCGGCCCGGTCGTTGTCCCGCATGGCGATGAGC
>DASXCN010000624.1:0-2195 GCA_036491155.1 Solirubrobacteraceae bacterium
AGGTGCGGCGTCCCGCGCTTGGCGTCGCGGACCCCGAAGGCGACGGTCGCGCCGGCCCCACCCCCCGCGGCCTCGGCGAACTGCACCGTCGCCGGCAGGCGGATCGGCTTGCGGAACGCCACCGTCACGGTATAGGCGCCCACCAGCTCGGGGCCGAGCGCCGCCAGGCAACGCGCCTTGGTCCACATGCCGTGGGCGATGGCACTCGGGAACCCGAACAGCCGTGCGCTCAACGGGTGGACGTGAATCGGGTTGAGGTCGCCCGAGACCGAGCCATAGCGCCGGCCCAAGTCGCCCGGGCAGCGCCACGTGGCGGTGGCGGGCAGCGCCTCACTGGAGGGCATCTCGGGCTCCGGCACGGCGGCCGGACCGCCGCTCTGCGCACCTTCACGACCGCGGCTGAGGTTGGTGGAGGACTCCTCCCACACGAGCTCCTCGCCGACCCGCGCCTCGGTGCGCACCGTGAACTGGCGCCCGCGCGGGTGGGGCGCCAGCGGCGTCGCCCAGACGCGCAGCGAGAGCCGCTCCGACGCGCGCAGCGGCCGGTGGACGGTGATCGCGTTGGCGATGTGGACCAGGCCCATCGCCGCCAGCGGGAAGGACCCATCGGTCATCAGCGCCAGGTGCATCGGGAAGGCCAGCATGTGCGGATAGGTGGGGGGCAGCGTGTCGGAGAGGTCAAAGCCGCAGACCCGGTCATACGCGGCCAGGCGGTCGGTGTCGACCGCGACGTCGGCGCGGGTGAGTGCCTGGTCGGGGACCTCGCCGCCGCCTCCCCCCACCCACGGCAGCTTGCTCGCGCCGGGAAGGGCGGCCAGGCCGGCCCGGGCGAACAGGGGCAGCATCGAAGGCGACCCGTGCAGCTCCTTCTCGGCCATGCCCGCGTTCACGCTCCGATGAGGCTCTGGCCGCACACGCGGACGATGTTCGCGGTGACGCCCGCCGACCCCGGACTGGCGAACCAGGCCACGGTCTCGGCGACGTCGACGGGGAGCCCGCCCTGCGAGACGCTGTTCATGCGCCGCCCTGCCTCGCGGATGGCGATCGGCATGGCGGCGGTCATCTGGGTCTCGATGAAGCCCGGAGCGACCGCATTGATGGTCACGCCGCGCTTGCCCAGCGCCGGGGCGTAGGCCTGCACGAAGCCGATCACCCCCGCCTTGGAGGTCGAGTAGTTGGTCTGCCCGGCGTTGCCGGCGATGCCGCTGATCGACGAGACCCCGACGATCCGGCCGTTGCGCCGCAGAGCGTCACGCGCCAGCAGCTCCTCGGTGATGCGCTGGGGCGCGGTGAGGTTGATGGCGATGACCTTGCTCCACTGCTCCTCGGTCATACGCCCGAGGGTCTTGTCTCGCGTGATGCCGGCGTTGTGCACCACCACGTCGACGCCCTCGTGATGGTCGAGGAGATTCCCGGCGATGAGCGCCGGGGCACCGTCGTCGGTGATGTCAGCGACCAGCGAGGATCCGCCCAGACGTGTGGTGACCGCGGACAGCTCATCGGCCATGGGCGGGACGTCGAGTCCGACCACGTGCGCCCCGTCACGGGCCAGGACCTCGGCGATGGAGGCGCCGATGCCGCGGGCGGCGCCGGTGACCAGGGCCACCTTCCCGGCCAGCGGAGCCTCCCAGTCGACCTTCCCGGCGCCGGCGGCGGCCGAGCCGATCCGCACCACCTGGCCCGAGACGAAGGCCGACCGGGGCGACAGGAGGAAGCGCAGCGTCGACGCGATCTGGCTCTCGGCCTTGGGCTTGACGTAGACCAGCTGCGACGTCGCGCCGCGCTTGAGCTCCTTGCCGATCGCGCGCTCGAGGCCCTCCAGCGCGCGCTGGGCGATGGCGAGCGGCGGCGTGGCGCAGTCCTCGGGCGCCGTGCCGAGGATGATCACCCGGCCTGAGGGCAGCACGCGGCGGATGGCCGGCGCAAAGAAGGCCCAGGCGCGCTCGAGCTCGTCGCTTGCCTCGATCTGCGTGGCGTCGAGCACCAGGGCTTTGAAGCGCTGGTCCCCGGCCGCGGCTTCGGGGTTGAACACGCCGGCGTCGAGCTTGGCCTCAGCGGCCGCCGCACGCAGGTCCTCGTCCATGGCGGTGTACACGTCGGCGTCGATGGCCCTCAGCACTTTGGCCACTGGGGCGGCCAACCGCGAGGGGCCGGCGTCGCTCGCGGAGCCGGCCCCGCCCGCTGTGCCGAGTAGG